>DATGLL010000117.1:0-9382 GCA_035294145.1 Candidatus Dormiibacterota bacterium
GCCACCGGCTTCGCCAACCCTGTCACCTCCCTCCTCCATCGTCCTCGCCCGCTGGCCGCCAGCCAGGCGACTCGAGGGATCCGGCCCCGCCGCACCGGGCCGCAACAGTCGAGGGAAGGGCGAGCATCACCCCAAGCCCGATCACGACCAGCGAGCGAAGGCCATGCCGCAGCCGGTGCCTGCCGGAGTGCGGTACGCGGGCACGTAGTCCAGGATCTCCGCCTTGAGGTCCTGGCAGGCACCGGCCACCGCGATCCAGCAGCGGACCTCCGACGTCCCCGAGGTGAGCAAGCTCTGGTCGATCGTGGTCAGGGCAGCGGCGTCGCCGGCTCGGATCCCCTCCATGATCCGGTGGTCCAGCGCCTCGTCGATCACGAAGTGGCTCAGCCCGCCCGACGCCACGAGCGCCACCCGTCGGTGAGCGTTGGCTCCATCCCAAGACCGGATCGCTCGTCCCAGCGCCTGCCCGAACTCGTAGCAGCGCTCCGCGGTGGGTTGGTTGGGGGGAAAGTAGGTGTTGATCATGACCGGCACCATCGGTGGCCTCCGCCCCACCATGAGCCGATGCTCAACGAAGACGAAGGCGTGGCCGATCGACCGGCCGGCCGGCTGTTCCCGCAGATGGACGACATCGAACGCCTCATCCATCAGCGACCGGATCAGGTGAAGCCCGAGCTCGGGAACGGTCGGGAAGGTCTCGTCGCGCTCCCCGTGGTTGGCCCAATGGGAGGGTCTCATGGCCGGCATCACCTCGCTCTCCGGCACTCCGTGGAGGTACACCTCCGGACCCCAGTAGACGGCGAAGGTCGGCGTGCCATCGTCGAGGAAGAGCTCCCGCTGGTCGTCGCCTACGATGACCACCAGGTCGGGAGCTGCCTCCTCAAGGAGGCGGCCCACCTTGCTGATCCCGGCCTCGATCGCAGCGTAGCGCCGCTCCCATACCTCCTCGGTGACCTGCTCCCCGAGCCGCTCGTCGGCCCGGAGGGCGGCCAGTGACTCGTAATCGTAGGTCTTGCCGCGAAACCACAGCTGTCGGTTGTTCCGATCCCGCTCCGCGTGCAGTCTCCAATCACGGGCTGGGGTGCTCAGCTGGGGGCTGTGAGAAGAGGCGACCCCGAGCACGATCTCCGCCATGGACAGTTCCCTCCTAACGATCGATGGTCGAACACACCGCCCACTCGACGGCGAACAGATGATCAAGACAGCAACCCCGAGGCTCGCGCTCAGATGGCGATCTCCTCCAACTCTCGGCGCGGCGGGATGGCGCGCCCACCGAGCAGGATCAGTGCCCCGATGATGCCAATACCGCCAGCGATCAGGGCCGCGGCGGGGTAAAGGTCACGGTCGATCAGGGCTCCGAAGAGCGGGGGCGCGAAAGTGCCGTTGAGGAAGAACACCCCGGAGACCAGCATCAACCCCGTGCCCCGGGCACGGGTCGGATAGGACTCGACGACATAACGATTCCAGATGGCCAAGGAGCCGGAGGCGCAGAGCCCGAGCACGGCCACCAAGGCGAAGATCGGAGCGGCCTGCATGCGGACCGCGAAGGTCATGATCACCAGCGACGCCACCACGGTCAGGGCGACCACCAGATTGCGTGGGCTCAGATAGTCGCTGAGGCGTCCCAGCCCGATCGTGCCCGCTAGGCCAGCCAGGCTGCTGACGCTGACCGTGAGCGAGGCGAGCCCGATGGGGAGACGATCGTAGCCATTGAAGTAGGTCACGCCCAGCACCACCACCAGGCTTTGGTTGATGTTGATGAGAAAGCCCACCACCAACAGCACGATGGTCTGGCGCCGCAGGTCCTCGGCGAAGATCTGTGCCCACTCCGACCGACGGGCGCGCCGGATGTCGATCGGGTGCTCGACTCGCACCGTGCCGGGGTCACTGGCCAGCTTCACCAGACGGGCCTCCCGCGCCCGGGGCGGCTCGCGGAGCACGAGCGCGGCGATCGCGGCCAGGATCACGGGCGCGAAGGCCAAGTAGAAGAGTAACCGCCAGTTCCCGGTCGGCAGCACCACCGCTCCCACCAGGGAGATGACCAGCGAGCCGACGGTGAAGGCAGAGAGCAGGATTCCCAGGTATAGGCCGCGCAGGCCTGGGGACGTCTCCTCACCGACCAGCAGAGGAGCGATGCCGTTGGTCGACAGGCACACCCCGGCCAACGACCCGGCGATGGCGTAGAAGACCACGCCGTTGGCGAAGCCGGTGACCCCGCTGGTCAGGGCGGTGGCGATCAGCGCCACCAGGAAGGCATGCTTGCGCCCCCATCGCTCGGCCAGGAAGCCCAGCACCTGGTCAGCCACGGCCGTGACCAGGAAGCTGACGCCGAAGACCGCACTCCCGAAGGTGACCGAGGTGTGAAGGTCCCTCACGATCAACGGCAGCGATACCGACCTGGCGATCGAGTCGAAGCCTGCCAACGCCACCCCAGCGAAGGCGATGATGAGCACCAGGAGGCTGTAGCGCGTGGACGCAGCCGGGCGTCCCCGATCGACCGTCGTCGCCGGCACCTGCCCTTCCATCTCACCCTCCTCCATCTCACTCTCCCTGCCCATCCTCACCATCGCCGCCCACGCGGGCTGCCAGACCATGGCCAGCCGGGCCGATGCCAGGTCGAGCGCCCACCCCAGCGCCGACCGCTCCCGGGCTCGGCCAGCTTGCGTCTCCCGGCGCCAGGATGATATGGGCTGGTCAAGCCCTTGACCTCTCGATGTCTCGATCGGTGAGATCGCCTCCGGCGATCGAACCCGTTCCTCGTCGCTTGGCCAGCCGGGATTTAGGATGCGGATGGGAGGCGGAGGGATAGGACGATGGGCAAGCGATGAGGGTGCTCGACCTTCGCCTCTACCAGGCCCTGATCGAGATCGCCCAGCGGGGCACCTTTACCGCCGCCGCTCGCCACCTGCACATCTCCCAGTCCGTGCTCAGCGCCCGCATCCGGCAGTTGGAGCGAGCCTGCGGCTGCCAGCTCCTGGTCAGGACACGATCGGGCGCCAGGCTGACCCCAGCCGGGCGCTATCTCCTCCCCCTCGCCGAGGATCTCCTGCGACGTGCGGAGGGCATGCAGCGAGGTCTGGAGGCGTTCCTGGAGGACCGTCGCGATTGCCTCCGGATGGGGACGATCCTCGGACCCTCTCAGACATGGCTGCCAGCCGCGATCGCCGAGTTCAGCCGGCGGCAACCCCGATGCCAGATCCACATCCAGGTCCTGACCAGTCCCCCCGGTATTAGCGAGATCACCGCCAAGGTCGCCCGAGGAGAGCTGGACCTCGGGATCGTGACCGTCGGGAGGATCGAGGAAGGGCAGCTGCTGGAGGAGGATTTCGAACGACGGCTGCTCATCGACGAGGAGATGGTCGTCCTGGTCCCTTCCCATCATCCTCTGGCCGCGGCAAGACAGATCCCCTTAAGCCATCTCCGCGACCTCCCGTTGGTGGCGCTCCCAGAGGGCTACACGTTGCGTCGGATCATCGACAACTCCTACCGGAAATCCGGGATCAGGCCTCGCATCGTCTCGGAGACAGGCTCGATCGACATCGCCTGCAACCTGGTCAGCCAGGGCCTCGGCATCGCCATCGTGCCCCGCACCTTGGCGCTGACCGGGCTCAGGATGGGATTGCGGATCGTGAGCATCGCAGCTGCTGACCCTCCGCGGCGCAAGGTGATTGCCTTCCACCGACCCGACCATGCCCAGATCACCTTGCTGCGTCACCTCTCCACGGTCCTGGCCCGCCACGCGGCCGAGGCTGAGAGGCGAGCGAGGGCGCTCGCGGCCTCTTGAGACGAGGCCAGGAGGCTGGCATCCTCCTTTTCCTGCGATGGCATCCCCGGCTGGGGATACCAGCACCAGTCCGACCGGTCCTACCGGTGAGCCCGAGGATGGGAACGATAGGCCAGCGAGAGAGGGTCCGCCGCAGCGCCGGCCACCGTCGTCGATGCTCCCGCCAGCGCTCTGCTCCCGAAGAGCACCTCAAGTTCGCACCTTCCCCCGGAGGCGCCGGCAAGTTTGAATGCTAGCATACTAGCAGGTAACCTGCATCGCGAAACGGGGAGGAAGCATATGGGCTCGGTGCTCGTCGATCCGACTGGTGGCCTGAGGCGACCGGGCGCAGGTACGTTCTCACTCGCCCCACGGCGGGCCAGGGACCTCAAGGGCGCAACAGTTGGGCTCCTGGCCAACACCAAGTTCAACTCCGACACTCTCCTGGACGCCATCGGTGAGCTGCTCTTGGAGCACCACGAGGTGGGGAGGTTGGTCATGGAGCGGAAGCCGTACTTCGGGCGGCCCCTCCCTGAGGAGATGGCCGCCGACCTGGCCTCCCGCTGCGACGCCGTGATCACGGCCATTGGCGATTGAGGGTCGTGTAGCGCGGCCAGTGTGGCCGATGGCATCCTCCTCGAGCGGCATGGCGTCCCCGCCGCCTCCATTCTGACCGACGCCTTCACCGCCAGTGGCAACGCCATGGCGAGGACGATGGGGGCCGATGGCTACCGCTACGCCGTGATCCCGCATCCGGTCAGCAACCTGACCCCCGACGAATGCCGGGAACGGGCCCGGAACGTGCTCCCTGAAGTGCTCGGGATCCTGAGCGCTGGCGATGAGGCATCCTCGGCCGACGTCCGGAGGCAGGGAACAGGCCCGGACCACACCCCGGCCGAGCCGGCTGGCCTGACCACCGACCGCGTCCGGGAACTGCAACGGGTCGTGGAGTACTACTTCGAGCGGGGCTGGACCGACGGCCTGCCGGTAGTCCCCGTGACCGAGGCCACGGTCTGCGATTTCATCGACTACGTGGGCCGCGACCCAGATGAGGTGATCCTCAGGGTCGAGCACCTGGGCACCGCGTGCACAGTCCGGCTCGCCGCCGTCGCCGCGGCGATGGCCGGCTGCACCAGAGAGCACTTCCCCGTCCTCCTCGCCGTGCTCGACTCCTTCCAGCCCAGCGTCGACACCGCCCTTCTCCAAAGCACCAGCGGCCAGGCGATCATGGTCACCGTCAATGGCCCGATCCGGCGTGCGCTCGGCTTCAACGCTCGTGCCAACGTCTTCGGGCCCGGCTATCGAGCCAACGCGGTGATCGGACGGGCGACCCGGTTGGTGGTGATCAACGCCTTGGGCATCCGCTCCGGCGAGTTCGACCAGGGCACTCAGGGCACTCCGGGCAAGTACTGCCTCTGCATCGCGGAGAACGAGGAGGAGAGCCCATGGGAGCCCCTGCACGTCGAGCGCGGCTTCCCGGCCGAGGCCAGCGTGACCACCACCCATTTCGCCCGCGGCACCTTCCCGGTCGACAACCGCTCTGGCACCGAGCCCGAGCAGATCCTGCTCAACATTGCCGACACCATGTCGTGCACCACCGCGAGCCGCGGCTGCACGGTGGTCATGGGGCCGGAGCATGCCCACCTGATCGCGAGCCGTGGGTGGTCCAAGCAAGAGGTGAAGCGGTTCATCTGGGAGCACTGGGGGCGACGCCGGGGCGACCTCAGACGCTTCGGGCTGGTGCACGATGGCATCGCCGCCGGGGGGCGGCTGGGGGCGGTGGAGGCACCGGACGAGGAGTTCCTGCGCTTCGCCGAGTCGCCGGATGCGATCCTGCTGGTCGTGGCTGGGGCGAGGAACGCGGGCATGACCACGGTGGTGCCCATGATCCGGCCCCTGTTCCATTCCCAGGTAGTTCAGGATCCCCGAGGGCGGCAGCGATGAGCACCCCCAACGGCTGGGACTACATCGTGGTCGGGGCTGGCTCCGCCGGAGCGGCCGTGGCCGCACGGCTGAGCGAGGACGGATCGGCGCGGGTGCTGCTGCTGGAGGCCGGGCCTGACTTTCGTTCGGCCGACACCCCAGCCCAGTTCCGCACCCGGGAGGTCATCATGTCCTGGGACCTGAACCCGGACTTCTGGTGGCACAACATCCCGGCTCGACGCAACCCGTCGCAGGAGCCCTATCCCTACGGGCGCGGTCGAGGGATGGGGGGGAGTTCGACCGTCAACGGGCTATGCGCCATCCGCGGCATCCCCGAGGACTACGACCGCTGGGCCGAGCTGGGAGCGGAGGGCTGGTCCTTCCAGGAGGTGCTGCCCTCCTTCATCAAGTCGGAGGACGACCACGATTTCGGCCACGAGCCCTACCATGGGCGTGGCGGTCCGGTGCCCATCTACCGGGAGCCGAAGGAGGGATGGGGCGGGGTGGACCTTGCTTTCTCCGAAGCCGTCCTCGACGCCGGCTTCCCCTTCTGCCCCGACCACAACGCGCCGGGGGCGACTGGCCTGTGCCCGTTCGCCATGAACATCCGCGAGGGGCGGCGGGTCTCGACCAATGATGGCTACCTGGAGCCAGCGCGGGATCGTCCCAACCTGGAGATCCGCGGCGACTCCCACGTCGATACCGTCCTCTTCGATCCGCAACGGCGGCGGGCACGCGGCGTCCAGCTGGTCGGCGGTCAGCGCTACGAGCTGGCCGCCGGCGGCGAGGTCATCCTCAGCGCCGGCGCCGTGCATTCGCCCGCCATCCTCATGCGCTCGGGGATCGGTCCAGCCCGGACGCTGTCCCGCCTCGGGATCGACGTCATCTGCGACCTGCCGGTCGGCAAGGGACTTCAGGACCATCCCATGCTGGTGGTGCGACTCGAGACCAAGGAGGAGGCGCGTCGGAGCCTCGGCAACCGGGTCACGAACTGCGTCCTACGCTACAGCTCGGGTCTGGCGGATGCCGGACCGAACGACATGATGCTGCTTCCCAACAACGGCTCGGCGAGGTTGGGTAGCAGCCTCCTGGTCATCCAACAAGAACGCGTTTTCTCTCGGGGGGAGCTGACCATCGTCTCTCGGGACCCCCTGGTCGACCCCTTCCTCGAGATGAACATCCTGACCGATGAGCGCGACCGGGTGCGGATGGAGGATGCGCTGGAGCGGGCCAGCGAGCTCTTGGACCATCCTGCCTTCCGCGCCATCCTGACCACCCGGCCGACGCTCCCCGACCCCTCTGAGCTCCCGAGGATCGTCACCGACACCGTGCACCTCTGCGCCACTTGTGCCATGGGCTCGCCGGATGAGCCCACCAGCGTGGTGGATCCCGAGGGCCGGGTCTTGGGGGTGGACGGCTTGCGCGTGGTCGACGCCTCGATCATGCCCGAGGTGCCGCGGGCCAACCTGCACCTCTCGGTGGTCATGGTCGCCGAGCACGTGGTCACCCGCATGCGTGCCGGTGGTCCCCCTCCTGAACGCAGCTAGGCCGTGCGCCGGGCCTCGCCTCTCGTTGACCTGGGCCAAGGCTCCGAGGGGAATGGTCGTCGGTCGGGCGCGTGACTCCCCGCCGGCGCCCACTCGGCCAAGCTCAGCCAGCAAGCGGATCGTGTCCTGAAGCCGATCTGGACCTCGGGCTGCCTGGTCGAGGTCTGGCCCATGCCCGGGATGGGAGGCCCCGGAGAGGACCACCAGGGTCGAGGCTGACGACAGCGATACCCTTGCTCGGAGGACCGAGGAGAGGGATCGGTCTGGCTACCCTCACCCGGGTGCCCCAAAGGGGGGTCGGGCGCGCCCTCACCGGCCCCATGGGCACGGCCTCCCCATTGCCCTCGGTAGGCCCTCCCGCCGACTCTGGCCAGGGCCGATAGACGAGCCCGCCTGCAGGCTATGTGAGCGGTTCCATCCTCGGCACCTCGACCTCATGGGCAGAGAGAGGGGCCGCCACCGCCTCCAGCGCCTTTCCCTCGGCGTCGACCCCGAGGACGACCTCGACCAGGCCACCGACGATCATGAGGCCCGCCCCCAGCAGGTAGGCAGCGCTCAGGTTGGCCACGGAGTGGGTGGCGATGATGACCCCGAAGATGGCGGGCGCGATAGCCCCGGCCACCTCACTGGCGGCATAGGCAACGGCGATGGCGTTGGCCCGCACCTCCATCGGGAACACCTCGCTCGCCGTCAGATAGCCGGCGCTGGCCCCGGCCGAGGCGAAAAAGAAGGTGATCGACCAGCAGATCGTGATCGTGGTCGCGCTCAGCGCCCCCCGAGAGAACAGGAGGGCGGTGCCGGCAAGGAGGAGCCCGGAGAGAATGTAGGTCCCGGCGATCATCGGCCGGCGTCCCAGCACGTCGAAGGCGTGGCCCAGCACCCAGGGACCGATCAGGTTGCCGAGGGCGAAGGGGATGATGTAAAGCCCCACCCGGCCGGCGGGAACGCCGAAGTACGTGCTCAGCACCAGGGCCTCGGTGAAGAAGATGGCGTTGTAGAGGAAGGCCTGGGTCACCATCAGGGAGAGGCTGAGCACGGTCCGTCGGGGGTAGCGGTGCACCATCGACGACACCACGTCGGAGAAGATGTGGAGCGAGCCGTGCGCTCGCTCGGTGTCGATCGTGACCGTGACCCCGGAGGGCGGGGGCAGCGGGCGTCCAGTCTGGCCTTCGACGATACGCTCGATCTCGGAGACGGTTCGCGCGGCCTCTCGGACCCGACCGTGGGTCATGAGCCAGCGAGGGCTCTCGGGGACCGTGTGGCGGATCCACAGCACGACCAGGGCGATGATCGCGCCGAGCGCGAAGCAGAGACGCCAGCCGAGGTTGGCCGGGAAGAGTCGCTCGTCGAGGAAGAGCAGGCTGACCGCGCTCCCGAACATGGTGCCCAGCCACCAGCTGCTGTTGATGGAGAGGTCGGTCCAGCCTCGCCGTCGGGCCGGGATCAGCTCGTCGATGGCCGAGTTGATGGCTGAATACTCCCCGCCAATGCCCATGCCGGTGAGCGCCCGGAAAGTCGCGAACATCAGGAAGTTGACCGACAGGGCCGAGAGGACGGTGAAGAACGTGTACCAACCAAGCGTGACCAAGAACAGCTTCTTACGCCCCAGACGATCGGTCAGGAAGCCGAAGACGAAGGCACCGACGATGGCCCCGATCAGGTAGGTGGTGGCGGTGAGCCCGACCTGGGAGGCCGTGAGGCGGAGGGTGTTGGCCTGCTCCAGACGGGGGCCGAGGCTGCCCACGATCGTCACCTCGAGCCCGTCCAGAACCCAGGTGATGCCTAGGGCGACGACGATGGTCCAGTGCCAGCGCGACCACGGCAGGCGATCCATGCGCGCCGGAATGTCGGTCCGCACGTACCGGCCGTCCAATGCCCTCACGTCGCTCATGCTCGTCACCTCCTCAAATGGGGGTCGACGATCTGGGCGCAAGCGCCGTGTGACCCACCTTACGAGCGCGGCAAGCCAGCTGCCGGCCCGGAACTGCGGTGAGCCGGTCCTCCCACGCTCCCGCCGGTTCCACTTCGCCAACAGGGCCGTGGAAGGGGCGACCCCGATCTGGCCGGTGTGGATGATGCCGGCGAACCGCACCCGAGGCACGTGGCGCGAGGTGGCGTAGATGCCCTCGAAGTCCCAGACCGCCTTGTG
>DATGLL010000118.1:0-6006 GCA_035294145.1 Candidatus Dormiibacterota bacterium
GGTCCTGGCCAAGTGGTGCCGTTTGCTCGGGGTCGACCACCTGCACGCGGGAACGGTGGTGGGCAAGCTGGAAGGCGACCCGAACCTGATCCGGGGTTATTACGACATCCTGCGTAACGACCACGTCGAGGAGAACCCGCATCATGGGGTGTACTTCGAACAGGACTGGGTGTCGTTGCCCGGCGTCATGCCGGTGGCATCGGGCGGCATTCACGCAGGCCAGATGCACCAGCTCCTGCACTACCTCGGCGAGGACGTCGTGCTGCAGTTCGGCGGCGGAACCATAGGCCACCCGATGGGAATAGCGGCCGGTGCCACCGCCAACCGGGTGGCCGTGGAGGCAATGATCAAAGCCCGCAACGAGGGACTCGACTTCCTCGAGGAGGGACCTGAGATCTTGAAGAGAGCCGCCCGGCACTGCCAGCCACTGCTGGTGGCCCTCGACACCTGGGGTGAGATCAGCTTCGACTTCGAGTCGACCGACACGCCCGACGTGCTCCCCACCGTCACCGTCTGACACCACCGTCGCCATCGTCAACGAGAGGAACCAGTAAAAGATGCACTTGACGCAAGGGACGTTCTCTTATCTCCCTCCGCTCAGCGACGAGGAGATCAAGGCCCAGATCCAGTACTCGATCGACAACGGTTGGGCTCTCGCCGTCGAGTTCACCGACGACCCCCATCCCCGGAACGTCTATTGGGAGATGTGGGACCTGCCGATGTTCGACGTTGTGGACGCGGCTGCGGTGATGAGCGAGATCAACCGCTGCCGGGAGGCCTACCCCAACCATTACGTACGGGTGAGCGCCTACGACGCCTCGCTGGGCCGCCAGACCACGGCGCTGGCCTTCATCGTGAACCGCCCATCGGAAGAGCCCGGGTTCCGGGTGGAGCGCCAGGAGTCCCCCGACCGGCAGATCCGCTACACCCTCCACGCCTACGCAGCGGATCGCCCCCACGGGCAGCGTTACGGGAGCTAGCCGTGGGCGGCGGCCAAGGAGCATCCCGAGCCGGCTTCGGCATGTCCGGGCGGGCGTCGAACCCGCCCGGCTCCGCTGCCGCCCAGAAGGAGGCCTCCGCCGAGGAGGGCGAACTGCTCGACCCGGACCAGAAGGTGGACCTCGGCGCCGAACGGGCCTCCTCCGAGGTGGACCAGGTCCTCGCCCGTCTGGACCGGGAGCTCGTGGGGCTCGCACCCGTGAAGAAGCGCGTACGGGAGATCGCATCGCTCCTCCTCGTCGACCGCGCCAGGCGCCGTTTCGGGCTCGGATCGACCCGCCCCAACCTGCACATGTGCTTCACCGGCAGCCCCGGGACCGGCAAGACCACGGTGGCGTTGCGCATGGCGGAGCTGTTGCACCACCTTGGCTACACGAGGCGCAACCAGGTGGTCTCCGTCACCCGCGACGACCTCGTCGGCCAGTACATCGGCCACACGGCGCCGAAGACCCGCGAGGTGCTCAAACGCGCCATGGGAGGCGTCCTCTTCATAGACGAGGCCTACTACCTATACCGGCCGGACAACGAACGCGACTACGGCCAGGAGACGATCGAGATCCTCCTGCAAGCCATGGAGAACGATCGGGAGGACCTGGTGGTGATCCTCGCCGGCTACAAGGACCGCATGGACACTTTCTTCCAGTCGAACCCAGGAATGGGCTCACGGGTGGCTCACCACATCGACTTCCCCGACTACACGCTGCAGGAGTTGATGGCGATCGCCAGGATCATGCTCGAAGGGCAGGCGTACGAGATGTCGTCTTCCGCGGAGCACCTGTTCGGCGAATATCTGCGCAGGCGGATGGCTCAGCCCCGCTTTGCCAACGCTCGCAGCGTCCGTAACGCCTTGGAGCGGGCGCGGCTGCGGCAGGCTGACCGGCTGGTCAACAGCGGAGGGCTGGTCGGCGTGGAGGACCTGCGACGAATCGAGGCTGACGACTTCGCTAGGAGCAGGGTCTTCGATCAGCCGGAGGATGAGCTGGGACACGAGCCGCATTCACGGCAGCAGGGCAAGCGCCCGTGAGGCAACCGCATGCGCGGTGAACCCCATTTGGGCCGCGACCTCGGCGCCCTTGCCGGACATGCCGAAGCGGTCGACGCAAACTATGTCCCCGTCCCCGCCAGTCAGCGACTCCCAGCCGAGGCGAGATCCCGCTTCGACCACGAGCACCGGGACTCCGGGGGGCACCATGGTGGCTCTCTCCTCTGGGGTCAACGCCAGGAAGCGCTCACGCCAGGCGACCGACACAACGGAGGCCAGCACTCTTTCGGCGGCCAGTATCTCGGCGGCCTCTACAGCGAGACACACCTCCGAACCGCTCGAGACGATCACGACATCGGGTTCCGCCTGTGCTACCACGGTTCGCGCCCCTCGCTCGCAGAGCCACCCGAGTTCAGGCGGAGGCAGGTGCGGCAGGGCCTGGCGAGAGAGAACCAGGACCGTCGGGGCGGCCTGGCGGGCCATCGCCAGCCGCCAACAATCGAGCGTTTCATGGGCGTCAGACGGCCTGAGCACGGCCGAGCCCGGTATGGCGCGCAGCGCGGCGAGCTGCTCCACTGGCTGGTGGGTCGGTCCGTCCTCGCCGACCCAGATCGAGTCGTGGGTATAGATGTGCACCGCTCCCAGGCCCATGAGGGCGGCGAGTCGAAGCGCGGGGCGGGCGTAGTCGGAGAAGACCAGGAACGTGGAGACAACCGGACGAAACCCGCCCAGAGCGAGGCCGTTGGCGATCGCAGCCATGGCGTGCTCTCTGACGCCGAAGTGGATGTGACGACCGGTGAACGAACCGTTGGACACCGGCGGTCCCGGCAGCCTGGTACAGGTGGACTCGGCGAGGTCAGCTGAGCCGCCGACCAAGCTCGGCACCATCAGCGCCAGCTCCTCGAGAGCCGCCCCGGACGCCTGGCGGGTCGCGACGGGATGGCTCCGGTCGAAGCTGACTTTTGAAAGCGCTGCCGCCACCGTTCCCGGATCAGCAGGCAGGGGTTCGCAGGGCGTAGGGGACGAGAACGCCTCGTTCCTCTTGCGGTCGCAGAGCCGGGTCATGTGGTCGGTCAGCTGAGATGGTAGATGGAATGGCTCCAGGTCCCAGCCGAGTGCAGCTCGCAACCCAGCGAGCTCCGAGGCACCGAGGGGCGCACCGTGCGCCGCCGCCGTCCCGGCCTTGGTCGGTGCCCCACGGCCAATGGTGGTCCGGACCCTCACCAGCGTCGGCCGGTCGAGGTCCGACGTGGCAAACGCCAGGGCCTCGTCGATGGACCCGAGGTCCTCGCCATCGTCGACTTCGGCAACCGACCATCCATAGGCGCGGTAGCGAGCGGGAACGTCCTCGGTGAAAGCCAGGGTGGTCGGCCCGTCGATCGAGATGCGGTTGTCGTCCCAGAGCACGACGAGCCGTCCGAGGCCCAGATGCCCGGCCAGGGAGGAAGCTTCGGAGGCGACGCCTTCCATGAGGTCCCCGTCGCTCGCCAACACGAACGTGAAGCGGCCGCGCTCGTCGGTCTCCCCGGATCCGGTGGCCGCCATCCGCTCGGCGAGCGCCATCCCCACGGCCGTCGCCATCCCCTGGCCGAGCGGTCCGGTCGTAGTCTCCACCCCCGGGGTGTGGCCGCGTTCTGGGTGACCCGGGGTGGGCGATCCACACTGGCGGAAGCGGGCCAGGTCATCGGGGCCCACGCCCATGCGGAACAGGTGGAGCAGTGAGTATAAAAGGGCAGAGCCGTGACCAGCGGAGAGGATGAAACGGTCCCTTCCCGCCCATTCAGGCCGCCCGGGATCGAAGCGAAGGTAGCGGCTCCACAGCACCCAGGCAGCAGGTGCCATCCCCAAGGGCAAACCCGGGTGGCCGCTTGCGGCGGCTTCGACCATATCGGCAGCGGTCACCCTGATGGCCCGTACGGCCAGCTCGTCCAGGCATACCTCGCTCGGTCCGCCGGCAGCGAGGCGGTGGCCGGTGGGTCTCGATCCCAGATGTGCCCTCGGGCTGGAAGACGCCTGCGGTCGGGGCTCACGGATCTGCATGGCCTCAACATGCCCAGCCCGGCGCGATCGGCCCTCCCCTCCGAGGGTGAAACCGCGGGGGAGAAGCGGCAATCCCGCTCCCGGTCGGCCAGCTGGAGCGGGATGGCCGGCAGCAAGAGGGCCTGTGTGTGGCAGGCGCGCCGTAACCTTGACACTTTGGACCAGGGTGATCAGGGAGAGGGGACATGGACAGTGACGTGGCAGCCGAGCGCGACGCAGCCTCGAACGCGGCTGCCGACCTGCTGGAGGCGGACATGCGGGTGGGCCTCGGCACCGGCTCGACAGTCGGCCATCTCCTCGCGGCGATTGCTCGCCGTAAGCTCCCCGTCCGCTGCGTGGCGACCTCCCCGCGCACCGAGGCGGCGGCTCGCCAGCTCGGCATCGCCATCGAGCCGTTCACGGGCCTGGATCGCCTCGACCTCGCCATAGACGGCGCCGACCAGATCGCTCCCGACGGGTGGCTCGTGAAAGGCGGGGGCGCTGCACACACCCGGGAGAAACTGGTCGCGACGACGGCTGAGCGCTTCGTCGTGATCGCAGATTCGACCAAGCTCGTCGCTCGTCTCCACGGGCCGGTGCCTGTCGAGCTGCTGGAATTCGGAATCGGGTCGACCCTGCGGCGCCTCGGCATGGCCGTGCTGCGAGACGTGCCGAAGAGCCCGGACGGAGGGGTGATCGCGGATGTCGACTGCGCCCTCGACGATCCGGGCGCTGTCGCGTCGTGGCTCTCAGCCACTCCGGGCGTGATAGAGCACGGGCTCTTTCCTCCTGACATGGTCACGATGGCTCTCGTAGGCTGCGGTCGGGAAGTACGAGAACTCAGGTTCTGATCTCGCGGCGGCATCGGCTGGTCCCCAGGCAGCATCGCTGCCCTTCCGACTCCCCTCTTGTTCCTCGCAACGGCGCCGTCCCGCGAGAATGGGCCATGTCCGTGAAATTCGATGACGACGCCGACATGCGCCGGGACATCCGCCGAGTGGTCGGCCTGCTGGGCGAGACACTGGTGCGCCAGGAGGGCCAGCGCGCTCTGCTCCTCACGATCAACTGCATTGCCGCCGGGCTGCGCAATACCGGCTAGCCGATCCGGGCGGCCTGCCCTCCGTCGACCGGCAGCACGACGCCGGTGATGAAGCCCGCCTCGTCGGAGTGAAGGAAGAGGCTCGCGTAGGCGACGTCCCAGCCCGTGCCCATCCTGTTGCGCAGCGGGACGAGGCGGTGGCGGAGCTCCCGCACCTGCTCTGCGGTCGAGCCCTCGGCGGCGGCGATCCCCTCTATCGCCATCGGCGTGTCCATCAGCCCGGGCATGATCGTGTTCACACGGATGCCGCGCCGCGCATTGGCCATGGCCAGGGACTGCCCGAGGGCGTTCAAACCTGCCTTGGAGATCTTGTACGCGGTCAGTTTTGTCGAGGCGACAGCGGCCAGTGATGACACGTTGACGATGCTGCCGCTGCCCTGCTGTCGCATGACCGGCAGGACAGCCTGACATGACAGGAGGCATCCCTTGAGGTTGACCTCCATGATCCGATCGAAGGTTTCCTCGTCGAGGCGCAGAGGGTCGGCGTCCCCGCTTCCGATACCGACGTTGTTGTGCAAGAAGTCGATCCTGCCGAAAGCCTCCACGCAGGCGGCGGCGAATTTCTGGCAGTCGTCGCGGCGAGTCCAGTCCGCCTCGCAGCATTCGGCGGTTCCGCCCTCCGCCCGGATCATCTCGGCCGTCTCCCAGGCGGACTCGGGTCGGCGGTCGACGAGCAGGACCCTGGCACCCTCCCTCGCGAAGACGATGGAGGCCGCCCGTCCGTTGCCGACCGTAGTCCCAGGCGTCTGTCCCGCACCGACGACGATGCCAGCCTTGCCAGCCAGTCTCCCTGTCATGCGGGGGGTCGGGGGAACCCGCTCAGCCCGGCGTCGAGCTGCACGCCGAGGGAGTTCAGGGCCATGGCAACCATGTGGTAGTGGCCGACCAGCATCGGCACCTCGATGAG
>DATGLL010000119.1:0-12940 GCA_035294145.1 Candidatus Dormiibacterota bacterium
CTCGGCCGGCTCGCCGAAGCGGCGCAGACGGCGCAGGATCGACTCCAGGCCGGCCTCGGGGTGCTCGACCCTGGTGTGGAAGACGACCTTGCCGTCCTGGTCGACGACGCTGACGTCGTGGCGCTCGCTGGCCCAATCCCACCCCACGTACATGAGCAGACCTCCGTCGCGGCGAGGGACAATGGCGATGGAACTGGTGCTGAGGGCCGAAGCCGGATCCCTCATTGGTCGGCCGTCCAAGCGGCAGGTACCCAATGCCGGTCTGAGGCCCTCGGCCCACCGGGACCGGCAGTACTCATGCTGGCCCTGGACGGGCTCGGCCGCTTGGCCGTGCCCCGGTGGTCACCGAAGGTTGCGACCGTCCCTCAATCGGGTCGCAGTGCCCATGGTGCAGCAATGAGGCAGCAGACCCCTGAGTCGTGGACCCACCCACCCCCCGCGCGGTCGACGCTGGGGCCACGTGCTCATCGCTCGCCACAACCAGCCCGGGCTCGTGGTGCCCCCGCCAGGACTCGAACCTGGGCGCACCGCTTAGGAGGCGGATGCTCTATCCCCTGAGCTACGGGGGCCCGGCCGAAGATTACCACCCTCCTCCGCGCCAGCCGGCAGCGGTTGGAGGGTGCCTCTCAGCCTCGGCGTGTGACCAGCAGGCCCAGGGCCGTGAGCAGCATGACCGCCCCGCCGAAGATGGCCAGATCGCCGGCGAAGGGCTCGTCACTGGGCAGCATGTAGTACGCCAGGGCGAAACAGCCCAGGCCGACCACGATCAGGTAGAAGAGCGGGAAGAGCGGCAGGGATCGCCTGGCCCGCGGAGGTGTCGACATCGACCAGTCAATGTACACCGTCCCGCCGGCAGGCAGACGGCAACCAATGGCCCATCGTCGGCCCTGTCCAGGCTCGCAGCTCCCGCCTCACCCTTACCCGACGGCATGATGCGGGCACGGGACCTGGTGGGGAGCACCATCGCCACCTACGAATTCCTCGAGTGCCTGGGTCACAGCAGCGGTACGGCGGTCTACCGAGCCACAGGCGGCGGCGAGGAGTGGGCGGTCAAGGTCGTCGACGATCGACTCCAGGGGGGAGAGGAGCTGACCTCGCGGCTGCGGCGGGAGCGCTCGGTCTTGAGCCGTATCGGCCACCAGGGCATCCTTCCCATCCAGGAGGCCACCCACGCCGCCGGCATGACGGTGGCGGTGATGCCGCTGAAGCGGGCCCCCACCCTGTACGACCTGATGCTGCGTGGCCAGGTCGACACCGAGGAGGCCTGGAACCTCCTGAACCAGATCGCCGAGTCGCTGGATCTGGCCCATGAGCACGGCCTGTCCTACCGGCTCCTCAAGCCGGTCAACATCCTGGTGGACGAGGGGCGGGCCTACCTGGCCGAGTTCGGTGCCACCGGCGAGCGCGTGGGCCCATTGGCCCTCTCCACCCCTTCGTTCCACATCGCCCAACCTCAGTACCTGGCGCCGGAGCAGGTCGAGGGGAAGGAGGTCGACGCACGAGCCGACGTCTACGCCTTCGGGGTCCTGGTCTTCGAGCTGGCCACCCGCACCCCCTTCCATGAGACCGCCTCACCGGCCGAGGTCCTGCGGGCGACCCTGGAGCAGCCCCCTCCCTCCGCCTCGGCCTGCAACCCCAGGTTGCCGGCCGACGTCGACCCCGTGCTGCGCCGTGCCCTGGCCAAGGACCCGGCGCAGCGTCACCGCTCCGCTCGGGAGCTGCTCCAGGACCTGGTCTACCCGCCAGTGAGAGATCTCGCCACCGCCACCTCGCTGAGCGCTGCCCCCGCCTTCCCGCTCCAGGTCCTCCCCGAGCTCGACCTGCCGGAGATCGAGGGCGACCGTCAGGGCATCCTCGACTCCTTCCTCGCCGCCTGTGTGCGCCTCGGCCGACAGGTAGCAGGTCCGCGGTGGCCGCTCGTCCTCGCCCACGCCGGGCTCCAGGGCTACCTGCTCCACGACCCGCCCGAGAACGGGGATCTGGTACCGGAGATGCTGAGCCTGACCAGGTTGGCCGATGGGTTCGAGGCCGTCTTCGGCCAGGACGCGTCCCGCCACCTGCACCACTGGGGCGAGCTGGTGGGGGCGCACTGGCTACGTTCGATCCAGGAGCGTCCTCCTTGGATCGCTGGCCCTCCCACCGGCAGGCTCGTGGACCTGCTGAGCGTGCTCGTCGCAGCCCTGAACCGGCTCCGAGGCGAGGAGCTGTTCACCTGGAACCAGGTCAACCGGGCCCTGTTCCGGGTGGTCCACGAACGCAACATCATGGCCGTGGGACGGCGCCGCCAGGCCGAGGCCTGCCACTTCTGGCGCGGAGCCTACGAGGCCGCGCTCCGATGGGCCGGGCTGGAGGAGCAATGGCTCGTGGCCGAGGTCGAGTGCGGGTGCGTTTCCGGGACCTACGATTGCGTCTTCACCATCGTTCGGAATGAGCCTCCGCGCTGAGGACCGGGAGCGGAGACCGAGGGTCATCGAGCGTGCGGACCCCATGCAGGGAGCTGGGCCTCCCACCCTCCCTGCCGCGGTGACCATGTGAGGAGACGGCATTGGGAGCTCAGCGGGTCCGGGCCCGCCGCGGCCGCTGGGGGAAAAGGCAGGCGGGAGGAGGATCTGCATGTCGGTCGAGCTGAGACCCGGAGCCAGTCCCGGGCTGACCTACGAGACGGTGCGGCAGGTCGTGCGCGAGGAGGTGGAGCGGGCCTTGCGACGCGACCCGGCGATGAGGAAGGCCTGCATCATCGCCTCCAAGGGCACCCTTGACTGGGCCTACCCACCCCTCATCCTGGGCAGCGCCGCCGCCGCCGCGGGCATGGAGGCGGCCATCTTCTTCACCTTCTACGGCCTCAACATCATCCACAAGGACTTCCGGCGGCGGCTCATGGTCAGCCCGGTGGGGAACCCGGCCATGCCCATGCCGGTGCCCATGGCGGACACCTTCACCTCGCTGCCCGGGATGAAGCGCGTGGCCACCTCGATGCTGCGCTCACGGTTCCGCAAGAAAGGGGTGGCGGCCGTCGAGGAGCTGCTCCAGGTGTGCCGGGACTCGGGGGTGCGGCTGATCGCCTGCGCCCTCACCATCGAGGTCTTCGGGTTCAAGGAAAACGACTTCCTGGAGGGGGTGGAGTTCGGGGGCGCCGGCGCCTTCATGTCGGAGGCGAGGCGGGCCCACGTCACCCTGTTCGTCTGAACCGTTGCTGTCCTGGAGGAAGCTCATGGCCGACGTCAAGGAAGATCGGACCCTGGATTGCCGGGGCCAGCTCTGCCCCATGCCCGTGGTCAGGGTGGGGCGGGAGATGGGCGAGTTGGAGCCGGGCCAGATCCTCAAGGTGATGGCCACTGACCGAGGGGCGATCGTCGACCTCCCCGCCTGGGCCCGTGACACCGGCAACGAGGTGCTGCGATGGCGCGAGGAGGACGACCACGTGGTCTTCTACCTCCGCAAAGGGGCCAGTGAGACACCATGAGCGAATGGTGCCGGTGAGCCGGAAGCGGCCCCGGCGCCCCCGCCTGGCAGGGAGCGCGCCGCCTGGCGATGGGTGGAGCGGCAAGCCGCCGCGGCGGTACACGTCGGCTATCGCCTGATCAAGCGGGCGGTGACCGTGGAGCCGGCGTCCGGGCACGGTCCAGGCAGGCTCCCTGGCCGCGCCTGGTGGCCACACCACGATCGCCGGGACCTGGACCTGACGGGCGTGGGCGACGACGTCGGCGGTTCCGGCGAGGCTTCGGACCGGCCTGCCGTCCCGCATCGCGAGCAGCACCCGGCTGCGCTCGATCAGGACCAGGCCGGCAGCCATGTGCGTGGCCAGCCCATGCCCCCGATGGGGAAGCTGGGGCCACCCGCTGGGCCATCCCCACCAGACGGTCATCCTGGGCCACGTCCTCGCGCCGGTGGCGGCATGAGCGAGGAGGCGATCATCTCCAGCCGCCCGCCCAGCTCGAGCACGATCCGGGCCAAGAGTTGGTCGGCTCCCTCACCAGCTTGCTCACCCTGACCAGGTCGGTGGTGTCGGCCCCGAGCCGGGCACGTAGCTCGGCTGCAACCAGCTCCCTCGTGGCCGAGGTCAGGTCTCGACGCCCGATGACGCCGTAGCGCACCCTCAGGCCACCCCCACCGGCGCGGGTCGCCAACTCGTGCTCGCGGACGCCTCGGATCCGGGCCATGGCCACCTCGACCCCGCCCCTCACCGCCAACTGGACGGCCCCGGGCAGGAGCCCGCTGCAGACCAGCGCCTCCAGCTCATCCAACGATCCCCGGCCACCGACGCCGGCGATCGGGGGAGCGGTCATCAGCCAGCCCCGGTCGCCACGGCCCCTCCGGAGGACGTCTCGATGCTCCACTCCTTCGCTCCCCGGTCCCCAGGCGTCGCGCACGACCCGGCAATGGCAGCGGGATCGACGCCTCGCCTCGACCGGCCAGGTCCCAACCCGGTGCTCTCAGGGCGGAGCCCGCTGGCCGTCAAGGGTCGCTGGTGGCTTCCCTACAAGGGCACCCGAGGCCAGACAACCGGCCCCGAACGCCCAGTGGCCGTAGGCGACCAGCGAGCGCCGGCAGAAGGCGTCGATGCGCCGGTGGGGCGAGATCCCGGGAATGGCTATACTCCAGTTGGAGTATTCTCCAGAGGAATATGAAACGAGGACTGACCTCGACCCTCCTCCTCACCATCCTGAGCCTGCTCGCCGAGCGGCCGATGCACCCGTACGAGATTCACCGTTGGATGCGCTATCGCTGCCTGGACCGGGTGGTCAAGGTCACCGCCGGCTCCTTGTACCATGCCGTCGAGCGGCTGCACCGTGGGGGTCTGATCCGCCCCCTGGAGACCGAGCGGGAAGGTCGTCGCCCGGAGCGCACCATCTACGCCATCACCGAAGGGGGCCGGGACCGCCTCCGCGAGATGCTCGAGCGCCTGCTCGCCGAGCCCGTCCCTACCTACTCAAGCTTCGCGGCGGCGCTCTCGGTCATGCACCACCTGCCGCCCGAGACCGTGGCCTCGCTTCTCCGCCGGAGGACACTGGTGCTCGAGTCCCACCTGGCCGCCCAGGACCGGCTGGTCGCCAACCTGCTTGAGGGCGGGCTGCCGCGCTCGTCCCTGGTCGAGGTCGAGTACGAGCAGGCGCTACGGCGCGCCGAGTTGGAGTGGGTCCAGCGGCTGATCGACGACTTGGAGGCAGGCCGCTTGCCCTGGCCGACCCAAGAGACCTGGCACCGATTCCGCCTGGTGCCCACGGAGGTAACTATGGCATGAGGAGACTGCGCAGCAACCCCTGGGTGGTCCTGGTGGCGCTCTGCCTCGGCTTCTTCATGATCCTGCTCGACACCACGATCGTGAACATCGCCATCCCGAGCATCATCGATGGGCTACACGCCAGCCTCGACCAGGTGCTTTGGGTCCTCAACACCTACATCTTGGTCTACGCCGTGCTCCTGATCACCGCGAGTCGGTTGGGTGACCTCTTCGGCCCCAAGAACCTCTTCCTGCTGGGGATGGCCGTGTTCGTGGTCGCGTCGGCCGCCTGCGGCCAGGCGAGGACCCCGATCGAACTCATCGGGGCCCGAACGGTGCAGGGGATCGGTGGGGCATTGCTCACCCCCCAGACGCTGGCCATCCTCACCACCATCTTCCCGCCCGAGCGCCGAGGGGCGGCCTTCGGCATCTGGGGGGCGATCGCAGGGGTGGCCGCTGTCGCCGGGCCGACCTTGGGCGGGTTCCTGGTCACCACGCTCGGCTGGCCCTGGATCTTCTACGTCAACGTGCCGATCGGGATCCTCGCCTTCACGCTTGGGACGCTGGTCATCCCCAACCACCGTCCCGGCCGTCGTCACGGGCTCGACCTGCCAGGGGTGCTGCTCTCCACTGCCGGGCTGCTCGGCATCACCTTCGGGTTGATCGAGGGCCAGCGCTACGACTGGGGGCAGGTCTGGACGTTCCTGAGCATCCCCCTCATCCTGGCCGTGGGCATGGCCCTGCTGCTCTTGTTCTTCGGGGTGCAGGCGCTGGAGCAGGGAGGCGAGCCATTGCTCCCCTTCGCCCTCCTCCGGGAGCGGAACTTCAGTCTCATGAACCTGGTCGGCGCCGCGCTCAACTTCGGAATGCTGGGGTTGTTCCTCCCGATCGTGATCTTCTTCCAGTCCGTGCTCCGTCTGAGTGCTCTGGAGACCGGCCTGACCATGGCCCCCATGTCCGTGGTCTCGATGTGCACGGCACCGCTGAGCGGGCGCCTCGCCGACCGCATCGGAGGCAAGTACATCCTCCTCACCGGCCTGACCCTGTTCGCCGTGGGCATGGGCTTCGTGACCTGGTCGGTCAGCCCCAGCGCCGGTCGCTGGACCTTCCTGCCCGGTCTCCTGATCGCGGGCCTGGGCATGGGTTGCACCTTCGCCCCGTTGGCGACCGTGGCCATGCGCAACATCGAGCCACGGCTGGCGGGCGCCGCCTCCGGCGTCTTCAACACCTCCCGGCAGATCGGCGGGGTGATCGGAGGAGCAGCGGTCGGAGCCGTGCTCCAGAACCGCTTGGCGAGCGCGCTGCACGACGAGGCCGTGGCCCGGGCGACTCAGCTCGCGCCCGCCGCCCGTCAACCCTTCGTGGCCGCCTTCAGCGGCATTGCCAAGCACGGTCTCGACGTCGGGGCGGGGCAGACCGGGGGCAGCCTCCGACTTCCGCCCGGGACCCCCCCAGCGCTCGCCCACCAGCTCCAGCAGGCAGCCCTGGCCGTCTTCCAGCATGCCTACGTCGACGCCATGCGACCGACCATGGTCGTCCCGGTCGGGGTGCTGGCGCTGGCAGCAGTGGCCTGCCTCTTCATCAGCAGACGTCGCCGGCCGGTCTCCACCCCCAGACCCGCCCCGAGCATCGCCGCCGGTCAGCGGAGCAGCTGAGCCCACCCCAGCCGGGCCAGCGCCAGCCGGCGACGGGCTTGAGCGTCAGGCCTCCTCGCGGCCACGGCGCTCCCTTCCGTGGTCGGCTGGATCTCCACCAGGTCGTCCCACCCGGCACCCGACCCACCAAGGCCTTGCGGGCGAGCGCCGGGTCACGAGCGGAGTTCGAAGGCCCGGGTTCCCCCATCCCGCATCTCGGCCGCGAGCCCAGCCCGACTCCAGCCGGCCGCGCCACGGATTCGCGAACGTCGACGCCAGTTCAGATGTGCATGCCCACGGCGTCGTCGTGGTAGGTACAAAGAGGGGCTGGCCTTCGGCGTGAGAGGTCACGGCCAAGCGCTCTCCGGGCGCGATTCCGGACGGCACCTCGCCAGGGAATCATCGCCGGGCCGCGTCGCCAGGGCCAGCCCCCATCCCGGCCGGGCTCCCCGCCCCTCTGCCAACGCTGGTGGGAGGTATTGATCTCGGCTGCTATCGATGCGCCAGCCGCAGGCCAGCCCGCTGGGCCAAGCGGTGGGCAAACGCGTCAGGACGCCGATCGTCGACACGCGGGTGCAGGCTCAGGTACACGGCCACCTCGCCCGGCGCAGGGACGAGGTCGACGCTCGGGTCCCCGACGGCGTTGACGAGGAGCACGACCCCGTTGAGGTACTCACCGCCACCTGGCCAGGCACAGTCCCAGTCGATTCGGAGCGGCTCCGCGCCAACAGCGTCCACCAGGCCATCGACCGTGCGCTCGTCGACGACCTGCGCCTCATCGCACCAGAAGGTGAAGGCGACGTCCCCGATCCCTGCGACCTGGGTCGCCAGCTCCGAGTCCATGCCCGAGATGACCACGAGCTCGAGTAGGCCACCCCCAACGGCCAGGGACAGGATCGGGTCGACCGGCGAGGGTGGGACCTCCAGGCTGAGACCGATCGGCCCGTAGACCCTATCGCGTGTCGCTCGCCACCCCGGGACACGAGCGACCATCCCATCCTGGACGATCACAAGCCCCGACCGGGGTGGAGGCTGACCTGGCGGCAGCACCGCCTCGGCAAGGAACCGATCGACGAGGTGGGTCACGGGCGCCCCAGGCGGAAGCAGCCCGGCCCCGACCACCGCCTCCAAGAAACGCTCTAGGCGCGGCCGCTCCTCCCGCTCCCGGCCTGGCTCGCCCTCGAAATCCAGCTGTACCTCGCCCTCCCCCGACCTCCCTCCCAGGTGCAAGCACGAGCCGAACCGCGAGTGCTTCTGGGTCGCCAGCCAGCTGCCCACCCTCGGGCTCCGAAGCCGCCTCGCCACCTCCATCCACTCAGCTGGGTGGAAAGTCAAGGCGGACTCCAACGTCGCCAGGGGAACCAGCGCCGCGACGGCCGGGACCGACGCCAGGGAGAGTCGTCCATAGGCACATCGCTCGATCGGCGGCTCTGCACAGGCCGCCAGCAGCTGACGCGTCACCGAGAGCGCGGCAGCCGGGCTGACGGCTGGCAGCTCTATCTCGTAGTACCGTGGATCGGCCACCTCCCACCTCCGAGTCGGCCACCATGGCCATGCTTCGCGCCTCGCGTCGCCGACAAGGTCATCCTCCCTGGCACCTCCCACCCCGGTGGCCCAGCGACGGCCCCTGCCCGTCAGGGCGTCGGTCCCGATCCCTCCGAAGGCTGGTCGGGAAGGGCACCGCGAGGACCCGCCGCGACCGAGGCCCGGTCACCGGCTTGGGAGAGGGGGAAGTGGCAGGCAACCAGATGGTCAGGGCGAAGCGGGCGTAGCGGCGGCTCCTCGATCGCGCACCGTTCCTCGGCTCGCGGGCAGCGGGTACGGAAGCGGCATCCGCTCGGCGGGTCGATCGGGGAAGGTGGCTCCCCTTTGATCGCGTCCGCGGCCTGGGGCCGCCTCACCGCTGGATCGGGCCGGGGGATGGAGGCCAGCAGGGCCACCGTGTAGGGGTGCAAGGGCTCACGGTAGATCGACTCCGCCGGCCCGACCTCACAGAGCTTGCCCAGGTACATCACTGCCACCCGGTCGCTCACCTGCTTGACTAGGGCCAGGTCATGGGCGATGAAGAGGTAAGACAGCCCTAGCTCCCGGCGCAGCTGCTCGAAGAGGTTGAGCACCTGGGCCTGGATCAGCACGTCGAGCGAGGAGACAGCCTCGTCGCAGATGATGAGGGCCGGATTGAGCGTGAGCGCCCTGGCGATGGCGACCCGCTGACACTGGCCACCGGAGAGCTCACGTGGGCGGCGGCTCCCGAACCGACGGGGGTCGAGTCCGACCAGGTCCAGGAGCTCGTCGACGCGCCGACGGCGCTCGGCGCGACGGCCGACCCCGTAGGCCACCAACGGCTCCTCGACGATCTCGGAGACCCGCCACTTCGGGTCCAGCGATCCGAAGGGGTCCTGGAACACCATCTGCAGGTGCCGACGGGCCTCGAGGAGCTTACGACCCCGCAGCTTGACCAGGTCGACCCCACGGAAGAGCACCTCGCCTGACTTGGGCCTTGGAGCCTGGAGGAGCGTGCGGGCCAGCGTCGATTTGCCCGACCCGGTCTCCCCCACCAGCCCTAGGGTCTCCCCAGCCCTGACCTCCAGGGAGACGTCCGAGACGGCATGCACCACGCCACCTCGGCCCCCGCCGAAGTTGCGCAGCTCGAACTCCTGCACGACGTGACGCGCCTCAAGCAGGGCCTCCCCGCCAGACGGCATCTCAACCCGGGATCCGTTCGTGGTTGGCGGCGCCGTCATCGCTCCCCTCCGTCGTCGCGATGGGGATGCCAGCAGGCCCACCAGTGGCCGGGCTCGTGCTCCTCAAGCGGCGGAGCCTGACGACAGGCGTCATCAGCCCGAGGGCAGCGGGGGGCGAAGGGGCACCCGATGGGCAGCCGTGAGAGGTCCGGCGGTTGTCCCTCGACGATCGGCAACAGGCTGTGGGCGGGACGCTCCAGACGCGGGACCGCATCCAGCAGGGCTCGGGTGTAAGGCATGCGGACATGCGCGAAGAGCTCACGCGTCGGCGCCCGCTCCACGACCTGGCCAGCGTACATCACGATCACCTCGTCGGCGTAGGAGGCCGCCAGCCCAAGGTCGTGGCTGATCAAGATAAGGCCCATGGCGAGCTGCCCCTGAAGCTCGAGCAGGAGCTCCATGATCTGCGCCTGCGTGGTCACATCGAGCGCCGTGGTCGGCTCGTCGGCGATCAGCAGCTTCGGGTAGCAGGCCAGCGCGATTGCGATCATGACCCGCTGCCGCATCCCTCCGGAGAGCTGGTGCGGGTACTGGAGATACCGTCGCTCCGGGGAGGGAAGGCGAACCATCCGGAGCAGCTCGATGGCGCGCTCCCGGGCCTCCCGGCGACCGAGAGGGAGATGGGCTCGGATGGCCTCGGCCACCTGGACGCCAACCCGCATGGTCGGGTTCAGCGAACGAGAGGGATCCTGGAAGATCATGGCGACGTCGCTGCCGCGCCGCCGGCGCAGCTCCTCCTCAGGCAGCCCGACCAGCTCCTGCCCCTCGAAGCGGATCGAGCCGGCGACGGTGGCCGTCTCCGGCAGCAACCCCATCACCGCCCGCGCGCTCACCGTTTTGCCCGAGCCGGACTCGCCGATGATGGCCAGCGTGGTCCCGGCCGAGATGCGGTAGCTGAGCCCGTTCACGGCCAGCACCTGGCCGCCCTCGCGGTGGAAGCGGACGTGGAGGTCCTGCACCTCCAGCAGCGGCACGCCCTCCGGCGACGCCCCTCGACGATCCAGCTTGGACGTGGACGACGGCGACCCACCCAGGGTGGCGAGGGTCGGCTGCTCGGCGCTCACGAGACCGCCCACCGTATCCGCAAGGCGTCACCGAGGAGGTTGAGGGCGAGGACGGTGACGAAGACGAAGATGCTCGGGATCAACACCAGCTGCGGCTGCGCCGTGAGCGTCTGCTGCCCGAGCGCGATCATGTTCCCCCAACTCGGGTTAGGGGGCCGGACGCCGAGGCCGAGGAAGCTGAGGGCACCCTCCAGGATGATCGCCACCCCCACCCCCAGCAGCCCGAAGGTGACCAGCTGAGGCAGGATGTTGGGGGCGATGTGGCGGAACAGCATCCTCCAGCTCCTGGTCCCGGCCAGCTGTGCCGCCAGCATGAAGGTCTGCTCACGCAGCCGGAGGGTGGCAGCGCGAGCGATGCGGGCGAAGGCAGGGACGGTGAAGAAGGAGAGTGCCCAGATCACGTTGAGCTCGCCCGGCCCCAGCCCCTCGGCGATGGCCAACGCCAGCACCAACGAGGGGAAGGCGATCAGCACGTCCAAGATGCGCATGATGATCGCGTCCATCACCCCACCCCGGTAGGCGGCGACGGTCCCGAGCAGCCCTCCCACGACGAGGCCGATCAGGTTGGTCCCGATGCCGACCTCGAAGGACACCCGCCCCCCGTAGAGGATCTGCGAGAGGATGTCGTTGCCGACCGGGTTGGTCCCCAGGATGTGGCCAGGCGAGAAGGGCGGCAAGTTGGCGGAGAGGATGTTGCCCCCCACCGGCTTGGGGATGGGGAGGATCAAGGGGCCGAGGAAGCAGCCCCCGGCGATGAGGATGAGCACGGCGGCGGGGATGACGATGTCCAAGGACAGCCGACGTGCCCAGCCGATCCCTACCCCTTCGATCGCACCGCCCTCGGCGACCGAGGGCACCAGGATCTCACGCAGCGGAGCGGCCATAGCGGATCCTCGGGTCCAGCACGGCGTACAGCAGGTCGGTGAGGAGGTTCACCAGCACCACGATCAGGGCGAAGACCAGCACCGTCCCCTCGATGACCGGGATGTCACGGTTGTCGATCGCCTCGAGCAGCTCCTGGCCCATCCCCGGCAGGGAGAAGATCTGCTCGACCAAGACGGTGGCCCCGATCAGGGTGCCCAGGTTGAGGCCGACCACGGTCAGGAAGCCGAAGAGCGAGTTGCGCAGCGCGTGGCCGACCAGCACCCGCCAGGGCGGTAGGCCCTTGGCCCTAGCCGTGACCACGTAGTCCTCGCTCTGCATCTGCTCCAGGAGGTCGGCCCGGAGCAGACGCATGTAGAAGCACAACAGGGGCAGGCCGAGCGCGACCGCAGGCAGGGTGAGAGAGCGGATGTTGCCGACGATGCTCTCGGTGGGCGAGACGTAGCCGATGGCGGGCAGCACCCCCAGCTTCACCGCGAAGACGTAGATCAGGACGAGGGCGAGCACGTAGGGGGCCACCGAGAGGCCAGCCACGCTGAGGACCGTACACAGCCGGTCGAAGATCCCCCCGGGGCGCCAGGCCGTCAACACCGCCAGCGGGACCGCGAACACCACCGAGATGAGGAGACCATAGAGGACCAGCTCGAAGGTCACCGGCAAGCGTTGGCCGAGGACCGTGGTGACCTCCTGCTTGCTGGCCAAGGACGTCCCCAGGTTGCCGGTCACCACCCCTCTCAGCCACTCCGCGTAGCGGACCCAGGGCGGCTGGTCGAGGTGGAGCTTGATCTCCAGCTCGTGCACCTGTTGGGGGGTGGCGTTGGCGCCGAGCAGCTCCTGGGCGGCGTCGCCAGGGAGCAGGTTCATGACCACGAAGGTGAGCAGGGTGACCCCGAACAGCACCGGGATCGCGACCAGCAGCCGCCTGCCCACCATCTGGAGGCTGGGGGAGCTCATGAAGGCGGTCGCCAGACTCCGCCAACGGGACGGGACCGCCTCTGGGCGTCCGACGGCGAGCGTTGGGGTGCTCATCTCCTCTCCCTAGGGACGTGCGGGCGGATGGCACCGCGCTGCCCCGGTCGGGGCAGCGCAGGCCGTCCTTCCACCAACATCATGGCACGCACCGGCCGGGCGAGATCAGGAGGACGGGTTGTATGAGACGTCCTCCCAGGGAATGTCCGGCTGCACCACGACCGCAGGCAGGGGGCTGGTCAGGCCTGGGCCGGACACCCCCTTGGCCGCGACGTTCGCCCCGGCGAAGGCGAAGAAGAAGGGCCCGTAGAACTTCTGGGCGATGTACTCGGCCGCCTCCCGGTAGTACTTGGCCCGAACGCTCATGTCCAGGGTCCCGGCGGCCTGGTTCAGCAGGTCGTCCAGATGCGGGTCATGGACCCCGCT
>DATGLL010000120.1:0-2303 GCA_035294145.1 Candidatus Dormiibacterota bacterium
TCCTGGCGGCCCATGGGGTGACGGTGCTCTCCGGCCTTGCCCGCGGCATCGACACCGCGGCGCATGAGAGCTGTCTCGCCGCCGGCGGCCGCACCATCGCCGTCCTTGGCTCCGGGATCCGTCGCATCTACCCGCCCGAGAACGCCGGCCTCGCCGAGCGGATCGCGGCCAACGGTGCGGTCGTCTCCCAGTTCTGGCCCGACACTGCTCCCGCCCGGTACACGTTCCCCCGGCGCAACGTGGTCATGTCGGGGATGGGCCAGGGCACGGTCGTGGTCGAGGCGTCCGAGACCAGCGGCGCTAAGATGCAAGCCCGGTTCGCGATCGAGCACGGCAAGCAGGTCTTCCTCCTCGCCAGCCTCGTCACCGATCGACCGTGGGCCCGACGCTACCTGGCCCGGCCCGGGGTCACCGAGGTCTCCGAGGTCGGCGACATCATCCGATCGCTTCGCTCCCCGGGGGAGGTGGAGCAGCGAGCCCAGGAGCGCCTGCAGCTCTCCCTGGACCTCATCTGATCGTGCCGACCCTGGCCGCGCTGCGCCGCGCTGTTCCCGGCTTCGGCGCGTGCGGTGAGTGCCGGTATGCCTCTTCGGGGCCTGCTGCGCTCTGCTTCGCCTGCGCCCATCAGACCATGGAGCACCTTGCTCCCCGCAACGAGCGCTGCCCGATCTGTGGCCTGCCGTTCCAGGCTGGCGAGGACTGCTGTCGCAATCCGCTGTGCCACCACTCAGACCGCCAATTCGGCTGGAACTACGCGATCGCCATGCGGTCGGGACAGCTGCAGCGCGCAATCAACCGCTACAAGTTTCTCGATCGCTGGGGCTGGGCGCTGGTCTTCGGTCGCGTGCTGGCTGGCTTTCTTGAGCAGGAAGCGAGCACGTTTCGTCGGTTCGACCTCATCGTGGCCAGCCCAACCTACGTGGGCCCTGACGGCCGTACGTTCGACCACACCCGGCTCGTGCTCAAGCGCGCCGCGGCGGAGGTCATGCCTGGCCAGCCGTGGCCCTTCGACGTCGGAGGCGAGCCTGCAATCGTCAAGACCGCGCCCAACCGTCCCCTCCATGGTAAGACGTGGCTGGAACGCTGGGCGATCGCGCGCGATGAGATACGTCCTGCCCTCTCGGTTCCCGACCCGAATCGGATAGCCGGCCGTTCGATCCTCGTCTATGACGACGTCTTCACCGATGGCATCACCCTTAATGAGGTCGCCCGTGCCCTTCGAACCCAGGGTGGAGCAGCTGAGGTCTGCGGGGTCACACTCTGCCGTCAGCCGTGGCGGGGCTAGCACCACCGATCACTCATCGGCGGCCTCCGACGTTACCAGTTCATGCAGTCCATGGAATCCGAACCTGGCGAAGTATGCGAGTGGGTTCTCCATTAGCACTTCCGGCTTACCGGTGCCTCAGCGGAGGCTGTGGATTCCAGCGCGATCAGTGAATGCAACCTCCACCACCCATCGAATATACATAGGGTTTCCGCGATAACTGCCGGGCATCCAAACTCGCCATCGACCGGGCGGAGTCACCGCAGCCGTGGTCCTGGAGGCCCCAACTTGGATCCGTTGCCATTCCTCGTTGTGGTGATGAGCAACGCCTTGAATGGCGACGATCGTAATGACGAGGTTGTGGACGGGATCGTCGGAACGGTTGAGCGAGGAAGATTAGGAGTGCGGACGTCCCCTGAAGGGCTCGAGTTTTCCACGGTTAGCGTCCACGGACATGGTGTATGAGAAGCGGGTGGGCCGGCCCGCGAGACGACGATGGCCACCGGGCCATCCTTCGAGATCCAACCCCAGCGGGAGAACGATGGCCACGCCCAGGATGGACCCCCAGCACCGGGTCCGTGAAGACCTCAAGGCCCATCCCGACCGGCTCCGCGGCTTGCGGCAGAGCGTGGTCGGGCTGCTGATAGAGGCCGAGGTCAGCGCCCGCTGCGGGGCCGGCGACGGCGAGCGCAGCTCAAGGCAGGAGGGGCCGCGATGGCGCCCGGCCCCGGGGGAGGGGCACCCCATCGGAGCTTGCTCCGATAGGGACCCCTTCCAGGCCCGGGGCTCGGCCAGCCGCGGCCGCCCCGAGCGGGGGCGGTCGTTGAGCCCGGCGATGCCCTCACGGTTGAGGCGCTGGACCCAGCCCCGCACGGTGGAGGGGTCAGAGCCAAGGGGCTCGGCGATGGTGGTGGCCAGGTCGCCCTCAAAGGGCCTCTGGGCCATGACCAGGCGAAGGGGACCATGGAGGAGGGCCAGGAGGCGGGGGTGGTCGTCGATGGTGGGCGGTGCGGAGAGGTGGGCTGGGGGAAGCTCGTGG
>DATGLL010000121.1:0-40412 GCA_035294145.1 Candidatus Dormiibacterota bacterium
CGCCGGGCCGGGACGGGGAGCTTGCCCGACTGGAACCAGCGGTAGGCGGTCACGGGGTGGATGCCTTGCTCGCGCGCCCACTGCTTCAAGTTCATGGAAGTGGATTGTAGTGTATGGGCGCGTCAGCTGTTGTCAACCCCCACCAGCTCTTTCAAGCTGACCGTCGCGATCGGAGCTCTCTGATCGAGCATCGGTTGGCAACCCAGCCGTGCCGTTGTGACCCCGCCCCTTGAGCGGGACCGGCCCCCAGGGACGGCGCCACCTTCGGCTACGACCGAGCGCAGCCCTGGGCCTGAGCCAGCCTCCGAGGGTTGACATGCCACCAGACCTCCACCCCGCCCGAGGGCATCGGAGGCCGACCGAGCAGGTCGGTCAGCCACACGACGGTACGTCCCTGGTTGGCCGACGGTCCCGCCACCACCGTGCCGACCTCGCGCTGGGCCATCTCCCCCAGCGCCTGGCAGCGCAGCCCCGGGGTGAGCGGCCGGACCTGGCCCAGCTCGAGCCCGGCCAACGCCGTCCCAAGGTGCGGGAGGTACGGGCCCAGGAGCGGTGCTCCCGTCCCCGGGACGGGCACCAGGACCGTGCCCTCGGGCATCCGAAAGCGGTAGCCGGCCGTCATCTGCCATGCCATCGCCGAGGTCGACCCCGCCCGGGCCAATGGGGTCACGAGCACCACGCTCCCCTGGGCAACCTCGGAGACCTCCCCGCCGGGGAGGAAGAAGGCCGGCGGTCGCAGCTGGCTGGTGGGATAGGGCAGATGAGGGAGGAGAGGGGCCAAGGCCACCGTGATCGCGAGGAGGCCGGCGGCCCCAGCCAGCATCCCGAGGCCCATCGCCAAGTCGAGCAGAACCGCCAGCACGATGCCGACCCACAGGAAGAGGAAGGAGGCGAGACGGCTCGGGAGGACGTCGTCGACCAGGGGCAGGTTCTCGAGGGCGGTCCACGGCAACAGGACCTGCGTGTCGCGACCAGCGACGATCAGGTGCGGCCCCAGCGCCAGCACCGCCACGAGCGGGATCGAGATGCCAGCGAGCCGGGCGACCGGCCGGGAACGAGCCAGCACGGGAAGGGCCAAGGCGAGCAGCAGGATCAGAGGCAACCCCAGGTAGGCGTTCACCTCGCTCGGGTTCATCCGGAAGTGCCGGCTGAGCCCGAGGGCGGCGGGCGTGGTGAACTGGAGGATCGCGGTCGGCACCACGAATGAGTCCAGATCCGTGCCCAGGAAGGCGGTGTGCGAGAGGACGTGGGGGACGCGTTGCGGCCCCAAGAACTGCACGGAGAGGGGATAGGCGACCAGCACCAGGAACACCAGCCCTCCGATCGCCAGGGCCGGCAGCAGCCGCCTCACGCCCGGGCCCACGTGGCCGGGGTGGAGGGCCGCGGCCAGCGCCAGGGTGAGCGCGGCCAGGATCGCGGTGGTGAGCAAGAGCTCCTCCCCGGTCAGCAGCTGGGCGGCCGCGGCCAGGCCGAGCAGCCCGCCCACCAGCCGGGGCGACCTTCGCCGGCGGACCAGGATCTCGTCGAAGGCCAGGAGCACGAGCGGCGGGAAGAGCGCGATGGTGAAGTTGGGATGGCCCAGCGACTGGGCCATCATCGCCGGGCTGAAGCCGTAGAGGAGGCCGGCCACCCCCGCCGCCAGGTCGTGACGAACGTACCGCCGGGCCGCCAGGAACGCGCACCAGGCCGATAGGGCCAGTCCCGCCGTCACCATGACGTCGTAGGACGCGACCGGGCCAAAGGCCAGGGTGACGGGGGCGAGGGCCAGCGCCGGGAAGATCACCGAGGTGTTCCACATCAGGTTCACCCCGAAGGGAGCGTTGAGATCGGTGGTGAGCAGTGGGTTGCCGAGGTGGATCAGCTGGTGGGGCACCCAGCCCAGGCACCAGAGGAACAGGACGGGATCGCCCAGATCCCCTGGGAAGGTGTCCCTCGGGCTCCGCCACGCAGGTCCGAACAGAGCAACGGCGATGGCGCCATAGCTGAGGAGCAGAACGGCCGCGGTCAGGTGGGAGCGCTCGGATCGAACGCCAGCCGCGAGATCGGACCGTCGGCCATCGGCGGGCCTCAGCGCCAACCGGCTGGCTCCCGGTCTCCAGCCGTGAGGCGAAGCCTGAGCACGGTGAGCAGGGCACGGTGGATCTCACCGGCGGAGACCTTCGACGCGCCCGCGACCCGATCGACGAAGCGGATCGGGACCTCCACCACCGGGAGCTGGCAGTGGAGACAGCGGTAGACCATCTCGATCTGGAACGAGTACCCCTGGGAGCGGACGTTGCTCAGGCCGATGCACTCGATCGCGCGGCGCGTGTAGCAGCGATAGCCGGAAGTGGCATCCCGTACCGGGAGCCCCAGCACCATCCGGCAATAGAGGTTGGCCCCCCAGGAGAGGAGCCTCCGGTGCGGCGGCCAACCCTGCACCGAGCCCCCGGGGACGTAGCGTGAGCCGATCGCCAGCCCGCCCGAACGCGAGGCGGCGGCCACGATCGCATCCAGGTACTCCGGGAGATGCGACCCGTCGGCGTCCATCTCCACGAAGAGCTCATAGCCGCGCTCGAGCCCGTAACGGAACCCAGCCACGTAGGCGCTGCCCAAGCCGAGCCGCGCCGGACGGTGCAGCACCCCCACGCCTGGGTCCCCGGAGGCGAGACGCTCGGCCAGCTCGCCCGTCCCATCCGGCGAGCTGTCATCGACGACCAAAACGTCGTACCCCATCCGCCGTACCGCGCTCACCACCGGGCCCAGGCTCTCGCGCTCGTTGTAGGTCGGGAGCACCACCAGCGACCTCCCACCCCACGACCTCGAGGCCGGCGCTGCGCCCACCTGGCTCCAGGTGCTGATCTCCTCCACCTCATCTCCCGGGACATCACTGATTTCCACGACGCTAGGCAGCATAACCTCGCGAGCTGAAACGACAGCCCACCCCCTCGGGCGACGGACACGCCATCAGGCCCAGGGCCTGAGACTGGTGCGCTCCCAGAACGGTTCACATCGACCCGAGCTGGAGTGGCAACCCATCGGACGACGTACACGACCGATGCCATCGGAAGGTCAGTCGGTCAGCCCGACGGGCAGGCACCCATGCCGCCCCAGCCGGGGCGACAGGCTCAGGCCAGGGCTACGAACTCGAGGTCGCTTCGGGCATCGAGGGCGACGACCTCCCCGCCGAGCCCCAGCGAATGCTTGCCCAGGTGAGGGCGAGCAAGCTCCAGAACTCAAGGCTGAGGTCGTTCTTCCAGTAGGGCACGTCCACCATGCCGTGGACGATGACGGCGACCATGGCCAACGACACCCCCAGGGAAAGCGGCCTCCAGCTGCCAGCAGCTCGCCTCCAGCCCTGGAGCGACGTCCGGAAGGCTTGCACCAGGATCCAGACGAACGCCGCCAGCCCCAGCAGCCCGGTCTCGGTCCAGAAGTTGAGGATGAGGTTGTGGGGGTACATCACCAGCTGCTGGTCGGTCAGGAGTCCCTTGATGTAGGGCTGGATCGTCTGCTGGAAGGCGCTCATGCCCGCTCCAAACACGGGATGCTGACGGAGCATCCGCAGGGTCGCCTCCCAAAGGTGAAGGCGCTGGAGGAAGGAGTTGTTGGGATCGGATGGATTGAACTCATGAGCCAGGCGGTGCTCGATCGGTGGCACCTGGGTCAGCACCGCCCCCACCACCAGCACCGCCGGCAGCAAGCGCCACCGCCAACGATGGGAGAGGGCGAGCCCGATGCCCACGGCGGCGAGGGCCACATACCCACCCCGGGAGAAGCTCAGGAGCACGGACACGACCGCGAGCGCGGCAAACACCAGCGACCCCAGGCGCAGGCGTCGGTCACGGGCGTGGAGCACCACCGCGCCGGCGACCGCGATCAGGGGCACCAGGTAGAGCGCAACGGCGTTGGCCGTGTTGTAGATCACGACCGGGGGGCGCACGGCCACGTTGAGCACGTGGTGGCGCATCGCCTCCACCACCACGAACGAGTTGGCGAGCCCGGCCACCAGGCCGCCCAGCCCCAGCCCGGCCAGCACCAGGTAGGCAGCCCGACCCGATCGAACGACAGCCCCCAACACGAAGAAGAAGGCCAGCGGCTCCAGAATGTAGGCCCGCCAGAGGCCGGCTCCCTCCACGTGGAGCGGCGAGATCGCGACCCCGATCATCCCCGCCAGGAGGAAGAGCAGGCCGGGATAGGTGTAGGGGGACCTCCAGACCAGCGGCTCGCCCGACCGCCACGTCTCCACCAGGAAGGCCAGCACGGTGAGGCCGATCATGACCTCAAGCAGGGTGGTGGGATAGAACCAGATATGCCAGCGGATCACGTAGGCTGGGGCGAGCGCGCAGGTCAGGGCCGCCAGCCCGAGCGTGGCGCGATACGGAGAGGTAGTTGCGCTGGCTCGAGGCCCGGCGGCGTCGCGGACAGCGACCGACTCACTTGCCATCGCTCAGGACGGCCCTCCGCCTTCGACGCCACCATAGCGCCCTGACCAGCCCGGACGGCGACGTGCAGGACATGATGAGGAACGCCGGACATTGTAGGCGCGGCGGCCGAGGCCGGTCCGACCTTCAGCCTCAGGGCCGGCCAGACATCTGGCACTTGACGTCCGTGCTACCCTCGCCAGCCATGCAGCCACGACGCCGTCACGGGGCCTCGACCGGGGACCGCCGGAAGCGAATGGCGGGGAGGGCTCGATGCCCGTAGCGGAAGCGAGGGACGTCAGCGCCGCCATTCTAAATTGGAACGGCGGCGAGCTGGTCATGCGTTGCCTGCGTAGCCTCCAGCGCCAGACGTGCCTCCCCGGGCAGCGGATCGTGGTCGACAACGGCTCCACCGACGGCTCGCTGGAGCGCCTCCAGGCTGAGGATCCCGAGCTTGAGGTCATCGTGAACGAGCGCAACGTGGGGTTCGCCCGGGCAGCCAACCAGGCGGTGGCGAGGGCCAGAGGGCGCTGGTTCCTGCTCCTCAACCTCGACGTCGAGCTAGAGCCGGACTACGTGGAGCGGCTCCTAGCGGCGGGTGAGCGCTCACCACGGGTGAGCTCGGTCACCGGGAGACTCCTTCGCCCTCGGCACGGGCCGGGACCAGCCATCGTCGACAGCACCGGCCACCTGCTGTTCAGCAACGGCTGGGCCGCCAACCGGGGCGAGGCCTCTCCCGACCAGCCCGCCTGGGACCAACCGGGGGAGGTCTTCGGCGTGACGGGAGCAGCCCCCCTCTATCGAGTGGAGGCGCTTCGGGAGGCCAGCCACGGCTGCGCACGTCCCTTCGACGAGCGGTTCTTCGCCTACATCGAGGACGTGGACTTGGACTGGCGCCTGCGCTGGCTGGGCTGGCGGGCCTGGTACGAGCCCGCCGTGGCCTGGCATCACCGCAGCGCCACCGGCGCCCGACGATCCCCGATCATCCTCCGCCACATCCTGAAGAACCGGCTCCTGCTGGTGGCCAACAACGACCTCTGGCCCGACGGTCTGCGGCGCCTCCCCACCGTCGCCCTGTTCACGATCCTGACCGCCGTCCAGTTCGGGCTCGAGTCGCCGCAAGCCCCCCTCGGAATCCTTGACGTCGCCCGTCAGCTCCCCGAGAGCCTGCGCCGTCGTCGCTTCCTGCAGACGCACCGACGGGTATCGTCAGGTGAGATTCGCAGCTGGATGCAGCCATTCCCCTACCGGCAGAAGCTCGCCCGGCGGCTGCTCGGCGAGCGGCGAGCGGCAGGGTGAGTCGAGAAGGTTCAATGACGTGTACCCAACCATGCTGAGGCACCTCCTGCAGCCCCGCCACTCACCCCCGAGCGTCAGGTCGAGCGACGAGAGCAATCGACACTTGCCCCGCACCGGCCGCGCGCTCAACCGGGAGCGACTGCGCCAGCTGGTGCGGCGCGAGCTGACCGCACGCTACCGAGGCTCGATCATCGGGGTGGCCTGGTCGCTGCTCAACCCCCTCGTGTACATGGTCGTGTACACGGTTGTCTTCTCCAGGTTCATGCGCTTCACCATCCCCGGGACGCCATACCCGGTGTACCTCCTCTCCGGCCTGCTCGCCTGGAACTTCCTGACCCAGTCGATCAGCGCCTCGGTCAACAGCATCCTGGGGAACGCGGTCCTGGTCAAGAAGGTGGCCTTCCCCTGGATCATGCTCACCCTGGCCACGGTCATCTCCGCCTTCGTCAACTACGCCATCAGCCTGGTCCTGCTGGCGCCCCTGCTGCTCATCTTCCACGTCCCGGTGAGCCCGGCGCTGGCCCTGCTCCCGCTGGTGACGGCCGTGCTCTTCGCCTTCGCGCTCGGCCTGAGCCTAGGGTTGGCCGCCGCCAATGTCTACTTCCGCGACATCGAGTACCTGACCACGATCGCCATCCAGGTCTGGTTCTTCATGACCCCCGTCATCTACCAGTTGGACCAGATCCTGGGCGCCACCCACGGCAGCCACCTGTTCACGGTCTTCCGCTGGATCCTCTACGTGAACCCCATGACCTGGATCGTGAGTGCATTCCAGGACGTGATCGCCTTCCACCAGTGGCCGGCGCACCGGCTGGGCCTCGCCTACGCCGCGGCGGTCAGCCTGCTGGTACTGGGGGCAGGCGTCGCCCTCTTCAACCGACTCTCGCGCCGGTTCGCGGAGGAGCTGTGATGGCGATCGCGGTCCGGGTACGCGACGTCTCCAAGCGCTTCCGCATCTACCACCGCCGCAACCTGACCCTGAAGCAGGCCCTGCTCCAGCGCCAGCGTGGCGTCTACGAGGAGTTCCTTGCCCTCAAGGACGTGAGCTTCGAGATCGAGCACGGAGGGGCTCTCGGCATCATCGGGGAGAACGGCTCGGGCAAGTCCACGCTGCTCAAGTGCATCGCCGGGATCCTCGATCCCGACGCGGGCAGCATCGAGACCCATGGGCGCGTCGCCGCCCTGCTCGAGCTGGGCGCCGGCTTCCATCCCGAGTACACCGGTCGCGAGAACGTCTACCTGAACGGCGCCTTGCTGGGGCTGCCCCGCCGCTACATCGACCACGTCATCGACGAGATCATCGAGTTCAGCGAGCTTGAGCGCTTCATCGACAACCCGGTGCGGACCTACTCCTCGGGGATGTACGCTCGGCTGGGCTTCTCGATCGCCGTGCACCTCAACCCGGACATCCTGGTCATCGACGAGATCCTGGCCGTCGGCGACGAGGCTTTCCAGCGGCGCTGCTACGACCGCATCGCCCGCATGCGCGCCGAGGGGCGCACCCTGGTCATGGTCTCGCACGCGCTCGAGCCCATTCAGGAGTTCTGCACCGATTGCATCTGGCTCGACCACGGCCGCATCCGGGAGCGGGGCGCTGCCCCGGCCGTGATCGCTCGCTACCTGGCCGAGGTGAGCGCGCGTGAGTCGGCCCTGATGGCCAGCGAGGTAGAGCGCGTCCACCAACTGGTCCCCAGCGGTCGGGGCGGGGTAGGGGTGACCCGGGTGCGTTTCGAGGGGGCCGATGGCCCCACCCATGTGTTCGAGACGGGCGAGCCCTTCGCGATGGTCATCGAGTACCACGCGCCCTCGACGCTGGAGGGAGCCCGGTTCAGCGTCGGGTTCCAACGCGAGGACGGGGTCATGGCCTTCTCGACCACGACCGACGATGCCGACGCCGCAAACTCGAGCCTGCCACCGGTCGGCGAGGTCAGGTTGTGCATCCCGAGCCTTCCGCTCCTGGAAGGCCTGTTTCGGGCAAGCGTCACCATCAGCGACATCAGGACCGGCGAGCCTTACACGATCCTGGAGGGAGCGTTCCCCTTCCGGGTCCGCAGCCACCGGCATCGCGAGCGCGGGGTCTCGCTGCTCGGCCATCGTTGGGAGCTGCCTACGACCGCCCATCGGCGTAGCGTCGAGGCATGATCTCACGAGTTCGACACCCAAGAAGGTTCAGCAACGAAAACGAAGAAGAGCGATGAACATCGGCCTGATCACCGAGCGAATGCTCACCGGATTCGGCGTCGATCTCTGTGTTGACCAGCTGGCGACCGGCCTGGTGCATCGAGGCCACGATGTCACCGTCTACTGCTCGGTGGCCGACCGCACCTACCAAGACCGACCGTATCGGCTACGGGTCACCCCGGTCCGGGCGACGAAACTTTTCCCCCTGATGGACCGGCGTGGCCGCTCCTGGGCGCGGCTCTTCGATCACGAGGGACTGGATGCGGTCGAGGTCCACTCCTTCCCCTTCTTCAGCGCCATCCCGCGCCTGTCGACGCCGGTGGTCGCCGTCGACCACGGGGTCTCCTCGACGATGGGCATGCCGCTGTGGCTGCGCGCCGACTTCGCCTACGTCCACTGGACGCTCTACCGTCGCCACCTCCCCCGCGCCACCCGCCTGGTCACCATCTCCGAGTTCCTGCGCCGCCAGATGCCGAGAAGGCTGGCGGAGCGGGCGGCGGTCGTTCCTTGGGGCTCCGAGCACTATTGGCGGCCGATCGACCCGGAGCAGGCCCTGGCCTACCGACGGAGCCGGGGCATCGCCGACGACCAGGTCCTGGCCCTGTACGTGGGCCGGCTCAACCACCAAGGCCAGCCCTACAAGGGGGTGGCCGAGCTGCTGCAGCACCATCGGGCGCTTCGGGAGGAGGGGCTGCCGGTGGGTCTGCTCTGCATCGGCTATGGCAACCAGGAGGACGCCCACGTCATCGCCGCAGCCGGAGGGGTGGCGGTCCTGAGCGCTCCGGCCGCGGAGATGGCGCTGGCGTACAGCGCCGCTGACCTCTTCGTCACCTGCTCACGCTGGGAAGGGTTCGGCCTCCCTCTCCTCGAGGCCCAGCGCTTCGGCCGGCCGGCGGTGGCCTACGCCGTGGGCGCCCATCCTGAGATCGCCGTCGCCGGCGAGACCGCCGCCCTGGTGAGCTCGCCGGAGCAGTTCCGGGACGCGTGGCGAGCACTGGTCGTGGACCCGGAACGACGGCAGGCCATGGGGGCCGCGGCCGTCCGGCACGCAGCCTCGTACACCTGGGGGCGGGCGGTTGAGGCCCACGAGCGGCTCTTGATCGAGGCGGCCTCCGTTCGACCTCGGCGCCGGCTCTGGACCTCGAGCGCGAGCGCGCTCCAAGATGAGGCCCGGCCGCTGGTGAGCGTCATCGTGCTGACCTACGAGCCTGAACCGGAGCACCTCGCCGCCTGCCTGGATTCGGTCCTGGCCTCCGACTACCCACGGATCGAGCTGCTGGTTCTCGACAACGGCTCCCACAACGGCGTGGCCGAGCGGCTGGCGGCCGAGCGACACGGGATCAGGTTCATCCAGATCGGCCACAACTCCGGGTTCAGCGCCGGCATCAACCGCGGGATCCAGGAGGCCAAGGGCGAGCTGGTCTTCGTCCTCAACCCCGACGCGCAGGTGGAGCCGAGGACGATCGGCCTTCTGGTCGATGCGGTCCGACGCCACCCACGAGCCATCGGCTTCGCCCCCAAGATGGTGTTCGCGCACGACCCCGAGCTCATCGACGCCATCGGGACCGCCATCGACCCCATGGGCGCGGCCTTCAACCGCGGGATCGGGCAGGTGGACATCGGCCAGTACGACCTGGAGGAGCCGGTGATGGGCTGCTGCTTTGGGGCCGCGCTCTTGCGTCGTGAGGCCTTCGAGCCGAGTCGAGTTGGCCCTCTCGATGAGGCCTACTTCATGTACTACGAGGACGTCGACTGGTGCCTACGCGCGACCCTTCAGGGCGAGGACTTCTGGTCCGTGCCCCAGGCGCGGGTGCACCACGTCCACTCCGCCACCACGCGCGCCCAAGCCTACGGGTTCAAGTACCGGCTGATCCAGCGCAACCTCTTCTACACCGTCTTCAAGAATTTTGAGAAGCGGCGGACGATCAAGGTCTTCGTCCTTCGCTCTCGCTGGCTCCTGGCCAACGTGCTGCGGGGACCCTACCGCAAGGAGAGCCTGCGCGTCCTGTGGGAGGGGTGGATGGGCGCTCTCCGTTACTGGAACGCGCGCACCCTGCAGCAGAAGCGGCGCACGAGGGCCGACGTCGACGCCTTCAAGCTCGGCCACGGGGAGCTGTCCTTCTTCGATCCCGTTGCCTACCGTCCCACCTACACCTGGGACACCTTCGTCGCCATGCTGAAACGGCTCTACGCGGTCACCGGCGAGGATCGGTGGGGACGGGCGGTGGGCTACCTCGACGTTGCCCTGGAGACCCCCCTCCGCTTCCGCCCGCGCGAGGTGCAACAGCGACTGGCTGAGATCGCTGGGCCCTTGCCCGAGCCGCTCCAGAGGTTCCTCTGCACCTTGGAGCGGCAGCCTGGCATGCTCCTGCCCGATGGCTCCACGCCCAGCCCGGCCGTGGAGTCTCCCCAAGCGGCCACGGCCCGCTAGCCATGGCCTGGGGCTCCCGACGCCGCCATGGCCCCGCCTCCGACCCGGGGCCATGATGGCAGGCCCACCGGCTCAGCGCCGTCGTACCCAGACGCTGCCTCCCTCGTTGCGCAAGCACAGCGGCATGTGGCGCTCGAACCACGGTCGGTGGAAGCGCTCCAGGTAGGTATTGAAAGCGACGATCTCGAACTCGCGATTGAAGGCCAGGAAGGCTCGGAGAAGGTAGGCCTCCGTCCATGCCCGCCCCTCGCGCACCCATTCCTCCGGGTACTCGAAGGGATAGAAGACGTCATGGAAGTGGACGTAGACCCCACGGCGCAGGCGGGGCAGGATCTCGTTGAACAGGTGCTGCACATCGCTGCCGACCTTCACCACGTGGGTGGAGTCCACCACGAGGACGTCACCTCCCTCCAGGTCCAAGAACTCGGTGAGGGGCACGTCCTGAAGACGGGACCGTAGCAAGCGGACCCTGGCGAGGTCGCTCTCCCGGAGCAAGCCGAGCAGCAGGTCCGGGTACGGATCGATGAAGGTGCAGCTGGCCCGGGAGGAGAGGAAGCGCTCGTTGGTGTCCAGGATGGCGCACGAGGAATACCCGCACCCCACCTCGACGATCCGCCGCGGCCGGGCATGACGAAGCATGCAGTAGAGGAAGATCGCATCGGAGTACGAGTAGGCAGGGTTCTCGAACCAGTAGCGCAGCTCGGGCCGTCGATGGACCGGAAATGGCAGCTCCCGGTAGAAGTCGAGGAAGGAGCGCAGCAGCTCGAGCTGCCTCTCCTCGTTGAGATCGATGCCAGGCAGCTCCCGAGGCGGGGGGCTGAAGATCCGAGCCCGATCTCGCTCGACCTCCTCCAGCGATGGGACTGGGGAGTAGTAGTGGCCGGGGGGCACGAACTGCACGGCGCTGGCGTCGGCTCCAAGCTGCTCTCGCAAGCGTTGGAGCTCCTCCCCCTGACGCCGGAGCAGTGCCTCCTGCTCCTGGAGGCGAGCCCGGGCCGACGCCAGCTCGGCTGCGAGCTGGTTGCGCTGATGGATCACCCGCCCCAGCAAGGGCAGGCGCCTTGCCGTGGCGACCGCCAACTGCCGAACCCCTCCTGATCCTGGTCCTGGATCGCTAACGACCGACAGCACCACGCTCACCTCCCCCCAGCCCACGTCGGACGGTCATCTCGGGGCCATCACTTGATCTCAGGGAAAGCGGTCCAATCGACCCCGATGGAGGGGTCGTCGTGGGGGATACGACCCTCGTCGGCCGGATCGTAGACCCGCGACGTGATGTACAAGAGGTGGGTCAGATCCAGGGCACGGCATCCATGAGCCACCCCAGGAGGGATGCGAAGGCAGGTCGGCCCGTAGCGATCGCCCATGAGCAGCATCATCGTCTGCCCCTTGGTTGGCGACCCCTCTCGCAGATCGTGCAGCCCCACCTTCAAAGCGCCGATGCAGTACCACCAGTCGGTCTGCTTTTGGTGGACGTGCCACGCCTTGGCGGTCCCTGGATACATCAGGGAGTGGCTCCATTGACCGAAGTGGGAGAAGAACCCATCGGTCTCCCGGATGATCTCGCGGAAGAACCCACGCTCGTCGGCATGAGTCACCAGCTCCTTGATCTCGACGCCCTCGATCATGCACGCTCACCTCGTCCGTGGTACGGACGACCATCCTAGCCCGGTCCGGACCTCTGCGGGCCCCACCCAGGAGGGAAAGCCGACGGCCTACTCCTCTCGGCCACCGAGCGAGCCCTGCAGCCGGCTCAGCAAGGGGTGTCGATCGGCAAGCTCCATCTGGCGCCGTCGATGGTACTCGAGGTCGGCCTCTCTCCCAAAGAGCCAGTGGGCAGGAGAGCACCGCACCTGCAGCTGCATCCCCAGGATCCGCAGCGCATGCCGGGCCCGGATCTTCTTCCCGTCGGCTCGGGAGCGGGTGATGTACGTGATCGGGACCTCATGGAAACGGTATCCCAGCCGTAGCACCTTGGCCACGATCTCGGTCTCGACCTCGAAGCCCCGGCTCCGCAGGTTGAGTCGGCGCCATAACTCGGTCCGGAGCACCTTGTACCCACTCAGCAGGTCGGTGATGTAGCAGTTGAAGAGCAAGTTGAGCAGCGTGGTCAGCAATTGGTTGCCTTTGACGAACCAATAGCTGTAGGCGGTGTGGGCACCAAAGCCACGGACGCCGTTCACCGCGTCGGCACGGCCGGCGAGCAGAGGTGCCAACAACCTCGGATAGTCGTCGGGGTCGTATTCCAGGTCCGCATCCTGGACCAGGGCGAACGGGGCCGTGAGATGAGGGATGGCGAGACGTAGGGCGGCGCCCTTGCCCTGATTGCGCTCCTGACGGAAGGCACGTACCCGGGCGTCCCGGGCAGCAACCCCCTGGATCACCTCCCAGCTTCCATCCCTGGAACCGTCATCGACGACGAGGACCTCCTTCACCTCCGGGCGTCGGAGTACGTGGGCCAGGATGGTGCTGACCGTGGGCGCCTCGTCGTAGACCGGCATGATGACGGACAACACCCCTTTTGGGCTTTCCCCGTTCATCCGCCCCTCGCCGAGCATAGCCTTGCCGCCAACATCACCACCCTTACGCCTTCCGGAGGCTGTCTCGCTGACCTGAACCCCTCTCCTTCAGGGCAGCATGACCCACCAGCGGATCCATGCCTCGGCCACCGCAGCGCCTCGCCCTGACTCGCATGCCTGAACCGCTCACAGGCGGCCACATTGTAGCCTAGCGCCTATCCTTGCTCCAACCAACGTCCCGGCGGACTGAGCCCCGGGGGCAGGAGGGCGGCTACCCGCCGGCGTCCCCCACGGCCCTGCTGCCTTCCAGCGGCCGGTAGTTGCGCCGGTAGTACTCCCAGTACTCCCCCGACTTCAGCGGTCGCCACCAGTCCTGTCGCTCGAGGTACCAGCGGATCGTGAGCTCCAGCCCTGCCTCGAGATCGACCGTCGGCCTCCAGCCCAAGGCTCGGATCTTGCTGGTGTCGACCGCGTACCGATAGTCATGACCAGGACGATCGGCCACGTACTCGATCAGGCTCCGGGGCCGCCCCAGCTTGTCGCAGATCAATCGAGCCAGCTGACTGCCGCTGGTCTCCACCTCAGTGCCGATGTTGTAGACCTCTCCCGGTGGAGCTTGATGCAGGACCAGGTCGATCGCTCGGCAATGGTCCTCCACGTAGAGGTAATCCCGCACCGCTGACCCGTCGTTGTAGAGCGGGATGGGGAGCTCGTCGATGGCGTTGGTGATGAACACCGGCACCGACTTCTCCGGGTACTGATAGGGCCCATAGGTGTTGGTGCCCCTCGTCACCAGCAGGGGGAGGCCATGGCTGATGGCATAGGCCCGGGCGAGCTGCTCACCGCCGGCCTTGCTGGCCGAGTAGGGGCTGCGAGGCCGGAAGGGATCGTCCTCACGCCGGCGACCCTCGGGAACATGCCCGTACACCTCGTCGGTGCTGACCAGCAGGAAGACCTGATGCCGATGCCGCCGGGCCGCCTCGCAGAGGACCGCCGTCCCCAGCACGTCGGTGGTGACGAAGGCGAAGGGATCCATCAGCGAGCGATCCACATGGGTCTCGGCAGCGAAGTTGACGATGGCATCTACCTCGGCTGCCAGCTGATCGGTCAACCACCGGTCGCAGATGTCACCCTCGATGAAGCGGTAGCCAGGCTGGCCCTCGAACTCGGCCAGGTTGGCCAGGTTGCCGGCGTAGGTCAGCTTGTCCAGCACCCAGACCTCCGTCTCCGGCCGCTCGCGCCGGAGGAGGCGGACGAAGTTGGAGCCGATGAACCCTGCCCCGCCGGTGACCAGGAGACGCGCGAAGCGACGGCTCACCACCTCGCCCCCCTACGGCCTCGGCTCGGCCCGCAATGAGACGTCCGCGATCCGGCCCCCGGCGGTCTGGTCGCCCTCCCACTCCTTGTTGACCCCGTGGGCACGCACGAAGTCGTTGACCTGGTAGTAGGCATCGATGGACTCCCCGGCATCACCCCAGAACCCCTCGATCACGTCGTACTCCATCGACGAGCGCTGGATGTAGTGGTTGTTGACGTCGGTGATCTCCAGCTCCCCACGTCCAGATGGCTGCAAGGTCGGGATGACGCGGAACACCTCCGGGTCGTAGAAGTACACCCCGGTGACCGCGAAGGGGCTGGGAGGCTCCTCCGGCTTCTCCACGATCCGGCGGATCCTCCCCTCGTCATCGAGCTCGGCCACACCCAGGTGGCGCAGGTGCTCGCGCTCTCGGATCCGGGAGAGGAGGACGCGCGCCCCCCTCCCCTGGCGCCGGAACGCCTCCACCGCCGGTCGCAGGCTCCGCTCAAACACGTTGTCAGCCAGCATCACCACCACCAGGTCGTCCTCGACGAAGTGCTGGGCCAGCCCCAGCGCCTCGGCGATCCCGCCCGGCCGCTCCTGATAGGCGTAGAAGAGCCGGCGGATGCCGTACTCGCGCCCGTTGCCGAGCAGGCGGAAGAACTCCCCGGCGTGGGTACCGCCGGTGACCAGCATCAACTCGTCGACGCCAGCCCGCACCAGGGCCTCGATGGCGTAGCAGACCATGGGCCGGTCGTAGATGGGAAGCAGATGCTTGTTGGTGATACGGGTCAGCGGGTAGAGCCGGCTGCCCGTACCCCCCGCCAGGATGACGCCCTTCAAACCGCAGGGCATTCTACTCAGTCAGCCCGGCCACGAGCGCCTCAAGCGAGTCCACCAGCCTCGGCCCTGGGCGGTTGAAATGGACAGAGCCATCGAAGACCAGGAGACGGCGGGCGCCGGTGCGCGCGATCTCGCCACGAAGCCGCTCCACCTCGGAGCGGGCCTGCTCCTCGCCGAAGCCGCAGGGGGCCACGATCAGCACCTCAGGCCGGGCAGCGACCACCTCGTCCCAGCCCATCGGCGCGCTCGGCCTCCCCGGCCGGGCCAGGGGGTCGTCCACCCCCGCCAGACGCAGGAGGTCGGCCGTCCAGTGACCGGCGGGGTAGGGCGGGTCGAGCCACTCCAGGAAGACGCCCCGCACGGGCGGCCGGGGAGCGGCGGCCGCTGCCTTCGCGATCCGGCGGCGCAGCTCGGCCACCATCGGGACAGGATCGACGCCGCAGGCCCGTCCCAGCTCGGCCATCCCTTGGAGCACGTCCTCCAGCGAGTGCGGATGCAGCCGTAGGACCGGCACCCCGGCCAGCTCGCGCTCCACCTGGCTCGTCGGCACCGCGCAGACCTCGCACACGTCCTGGGTCACGACCAGGTCCGGCTGCAGCTCCCGGATCCCATCGGCATCGATCGCGTACAGCTGCCGGCCGGCGGCCAGCGCATCCTGCACGGCGACCTCGATCGCCCCGCCGTCCAGCCCCGCCAGCTCGAGGTTCGATCGCGTGACCCGGGGCAGGCGAAGGGCCTCAGGTGGGTGGTCACACTCGTGGCTCACCGCCACCACCTGGCCGCCCAGCCCAAGCGCCCACAGGGTCTCGGTCGCACCCGGGAGCAAGGACACGATCCTCATCCGCTCCATCCCCGCTCATGGTAGGGAGCGGTCATCACCGAGATCATCCGACGTACGTGAGCCCGCCGACGTCGTCCCGGGCGAAGAGGAACATGGCCATCAGCCCCAACGCCATCACCAGGGCCGCCAGCCAGCGGCGCCGCCGCAGCCACCAGGCGGTGAGGAAGAACGCCGGCCACGCCTCCAGCAGGTAGCGGTTCATGGCGTACCCGTTCCCGGCCGTCGGCAACGGGAAGGCCAGCATGGCGGCGATCCACACCACCTGGGCCAGGGGGAGCCTGAGCCAGCCCAGGGCCGAGCAGAGGGTGGCCCAGATCGTCATCAGGCCGTCCACGATCTGGACCCGGGGACCGATCGCGGTCTCGGGCGAGGGCCGGATCCGCAGCTCGGCCAGCACGCCCCAGCGCAGCCGCCGCATCAGCGTCCAGTAGCTGCCGAGCGGGTTCGAGGGATGGTGCCCCCAGTTCAGGGCCTGCATGTGCTCATAGAGCAAGGGATCCCCGAACGCCGCCCAGGTGTAGGCGGGGAAGGCGGCCACGCCCGCCAGCAGCACCGTCGCCCCCAACGCCGCCGGCACCAGCGGCCGGGGCCGTGGCCCCTGGAGCCAGATGACCAAGAAGGCGACGATCAGGAAGGCCCCGGCCAGCCGGGTCGTGCACGCGACCGCGCCCGCCAGCCCGGCCAGTGGCCATTGCCCCCGTTGCGCGAAAAGGAAGGCCAACGCTGAGCTGGCGATGAACGTCGACTCAGCGTAGCCGGTGCTCAAGAAGAGGGCACTGGGGGCGGTGAGCAGGAGCGCGCACCCGAGCAAGGTGACACCGGCCCCCAGCTCTGGCCGGTAGAGCTTCCAGAGCGCGACCAGCGCCACCACCAGACTCAGGTTGGCCGCAAGGAGCAAGGAGGCCACCAGAAGCGGGTCGCGCCCCATCGGCGAGGCCGGCGTCAGCGGAGGGGAGGGCACGTAGCCCGGGTCGAGCCAGTGGCCGAGCGTCTTCAACGGCTCGTAGAAAAAGGCCACCAGGAGCGGGTAGCCGGGGTAGAAGCCACCCTGCAGACCGTGCTTCGAGTACCAGCTGGTGACGACGATCTCGTACCAATGCGAGTCCCAGCTGTTGCCGGCGGCTCGCAGCGCCTCGAGAAGGCTGCCGTGCTCACCCACGGTCATCCCGGCCAGCATCACCCCCCGGCTGAAGACGAAGAGACCGGCCAGGACGACGGCCGGATGGAGCCGCAGGGGACGGTCGACCACCAGCGAGAAGTTCATCCGCTACCTCGTTTCGGTGAGCACTCCAGCTCCAGGCTTTTCGAAGGAACCATTCCGCGCCAGCTGCCCGGGCCGGCTCGGGATCACGTCTTCGCTCACCCACCAGGGAGCGGGCAGGACGATCTCACCGACGACACGCCCCCTCCACGGCTGTCGCGCGCTACCTCACCCAACGTACCCGCCAGCGGCGAGGTTACGAGAGCACGGGACGCGGGGCCGCTCCTCCCCCCGGCGGCCGCGGGCATCCCTTGGCCGGGACACCCTATGGCATCGAGATGTGGAGTGGCTGGGCTCGGTGGCGCTGTCACCCGCAAGATGCTGCGTCTCTCCGCTCTCGACGGCTGCGGGGCGGCCAGGGATGTGGCAAACTGCGGCCAGCAGATGCGCCGCGCCGAGCCCTGGCCGAGGGCCATCCTGCACGTGGACCTCGATGCCTTCTACACGTCGGTGCACCAGCGCGACGAGCCGGGACTGCGGGGCAAGCCGGTGGCCGTGGCCGGCCGCTCACGTCGCGCGGTCGTCATGGGCGCCTCCTACGAGGCGCGCTCGTTCGGGGTGCGCTCCGCCATGCCGCTGCACGAGGCCCTGCAGCAGTGCCCCAGCCTGGTTGTGATCCCGCCCCAGCAGAGCCGCTACCGGGAGGCCAGCCGGCAGGTGCACGCCATCCTCCGACGCTTTGCCGCCCCGGAGAAGATCGAGGCGATCGCCCTCGACGAGGCCTACCTCGACATCACCGCCCGAACCCGCCATGGCACCTCGGCTCCAGAGGAGGTGGCACGCCGCGTCAAGTACACCATCCACACCGAGGTCGGTCTCACCGCCAGCGTGGGCGTGGCCACCAGCAAGCTGGTGGCCAAGATCGCCGGCGCCAGCCGCAAGCCGGACGGCCTGGTGACGGTGCCGCCGGGTGCCGAGGCCGACTTCCTGGCCCCGCTCCCGGTCGGGGTCATCCCCGGCCTCGGGCCGAGGACCGAGGAGCGGCTACGCCTGATGGGCGTGCGCACCGTCGGCGACCTCGCCCACCACGAGACGCAGAGGTTGATCCAGGCGTTGGGCGCCGGCGGCGCGCTGCTGCAGCGGCTGGCCCAGGGCCGCGACCGCTCCCCGGTCGTCGGCTCTCGCCCGGCGCGGACCATCAGCGCCGAGAGCACCTTCGAGTACGACGTGACCGATCGCGAGGAGCTCGAAGCCGCCCTTCGTCGCCTGGTCGACCGGGTGACCAAGCGGCTGGTCGCCGACGGCGTGCGAGCGCGGACGGTCTCGGTCAAGCTCAAGTTGCCCGACTTCCGGCTGGTGAGCCGGCAGGTCAGCCGGACCAGCCCCACCGATGACGCCGAGGTCATCTTCCGCGCCGCCCGCGCCGCCCTGGAGCGCTCCCACCTGGAGTCCCGGCCGGTGCGGCTGATCGGGGTTGGGCTCTCCGGGCTCGAACACCCGCGGCCGGAGGTCCAGATGACCCTCTTCGAGTGAGCGTCCGGCTCCCCTTGCCCTGGACCTCGACCGCGTGAGCAAGGCCTCAGCGTCCCACGCTAGCCCGCGTCGTGTCGAAGGCGAGGGCCTGAGGACTCCTCCCCTCGGGGCGAGCCATGGGCCGTCGCCCCCGCCGAGGCGGGAGCAGCGAGAGGGCGAGGAGCGCCGCTCCCACCGCCGCCAGGATCAGCCACGGCCACCAGCCGCCGGGCGGCGCCCACCTCGCCACGGGCGGGAAGAGCAGCGGACCATGCCGACCCACCGCGTAGCGGCGCCCCTCGTACCAAAAGGCCACCAGCTGAAGGACGGCCGCGCCGGCGCCGAGCAGCAGGGTGTCCAGCCGCGGCCGCAGGCCGCCGCGCTCAAGGGCCACCCCTGCCACCAGGGGGATCATGACCAGCACCGGGAGCAGGTACGTCCCACCGGTGTCCCAGTCCGGGCTCACCGTCACAGCGCGCAGCATCGCCGCCAGGGCCACCGGCACCACCGCGGCCAGGACCAGGGCCAAGCGCAGCCGTCGGTCCCCGACCCCCAGGCCGACGGCCGCGAGCAGACCGACCATCAGCTCCCAGCCGGCGAACAGCAGGGCCGGCGGGACCGTGTCCTGCCAGCCGAAGACCCCGATCTGGAGGTCGAGGAGCGCACCCAGCGCGGCTTGGACGGCGAGGAGTCCCCTGAGGAGAGCGGAGCCGGTCATGGCCCGATGGGGCTGATGGAGAAGGCTCCAGCTCGCTCCCAGCGCCACGGCCGCCGCCACCGCCAGCAGGGCAGCCAGCGGTCCTGCCCCGTGCCAGCGCGAGGGCCGAAAGAGGGGCAGGGCGACGACCACCACCGCCAACAGGAAGGCGACCCCGGCCGGGCGGGCCAGGGCGAGCAGGACCCCCGACCCCGCCAGGGGGAGCAGGGTCCCCCGGCTGTCCTCGCCCTGGCATCGGGCCAAGAGCGCGGCGCCGAAGCAGAGCGCGGCGCAGGTCTCGACCCCGACCGTGGTGGCGGTGGAGGAGAGGAAGACCAGCATGGGCGTGGCCGCCACCACCAGGCCGGCCAGGGGCCATGGTGCCCAGCGGCCCAAGATGCGGACGGCAGCCCCCAGCAGCAGCAGGCAGACCAAGCCCAGGAGCGCCCGGGCGAGGTAGGTGGCCTGATACCCATCGGCCGCGACTCGCTCTACCAGGCCCACGGGGAGGGCGAGGAAGGGCGCGATCACGCCCGCCCCAGCCCCGCGCACGTCGGTCGCCGGCGGTGCCGAGGCGAGGCAGGCAGCCGTCCGCTCAGGGCGATGGGCAAAGCAGGGCTGCGGCGGCACCAGCCGGGCTGAGACGGTGCCTCCTGCCGTCTCCAGGGAGCGCACCACGGAGGCCGGCTCCTGGGGGACGGCGCCAACCGGGTTCACGGCCGCCCAGGCCACCACCAACATCGTCAACCCCAGCACGGCTCGCCCCCAGTGACGCGAGGGCCGGACCCGTGTCGGCCCGCTGAGCGGCCGGGTCCGAACAACGTCGACCGGTTGATGCGCCATCGCCCCACCTCCAGCAGTTGTCTAGGCGGCCAACCGCCGACCCAGCCTAGGTGGCAGCGCCAACACCCCGCCGTCGGTCCGGTTAGGGTTTGGCGGCGGGCCGGGCCGAGACCGCGCGGCTGGGGCGACCCTCCCTCTGGCCCGGCCCCCGGCTCAGGCCCGAGGCTCGGGCGATCGGCCTGGACTCGGCTCGGGGTTGGCCTCTCGGCGGAGGGACGCCCCCGAGCGCGAGTCCCGGCGATGACGGCGGGGCAGCTCAAGAGCCGAGCGATCGATCTCCGGTCGCTTGAGGACACCGAGCAGGTCACCCAGCTTTGTCCAGCCGAAGCGTTCCCGGGAGCGCGCGACCAGCTCCCGGAACACCGCCGCCGTGGCCTGGGCATCGCTGAGGGCGGCATGGTCGGGCGCGGCGTCCACCCCCAGCTCATTGACCACCCAGGCCAGCCCCGGGGTCTGGCCCTGAGGTAGGCCCAGCACCAGCCGGGCCAGGGCCGAGGTGTCGACGACGGGATGGGTCAACGGTTGCCGCAGCCCACGCCCGATCAGGTAGGTGTCGAAGGCATCGTGGCTGTGCTCGACCAAGGCCGCCCCTCGCGCGAAGTACAAGAACGCGCGCCGAGCGTCGTTGAAGCCGGGCGCGCCCACGAGCATCTCATGCCGGATCTGGTGCCGCCTCCGGGCGAAGACGTTGATCGGCGCCCGGCAGTCGACCAGGGTGTCGAACAGCGACAGCGACCCCGAGAGGCGGAACCGCTCCGCGCCGATCTCCAGAACCAGGAAGGGCGGGTTACCGGTCGTCTCCACGTCCAAGGCCACGAACTCGGCCTCGTCCAAGGGCATCTCGGCGCTCGCGACCGCCGCAGCCTCCTCCTCAGCCTCGTCCAGGCTCCAGGGCACGGGCTCTGCGGCGCCCCGCGGCTTCAAGTACAGCGTCAGTACGCGTTCTTGTGCGTCCAGACCCTCGCCAGGGTGATGAGCAGGATCTTGATGTCGAATGCCAGACTCCAATTCTCTATGTAATAGAGGTCGTAGATCAATCGTTCTTCCACCGGCGTCTGGCCACGCAGGTCGTTGGCCTGGGCCCATCCGGCGAGACCGGGGCGGACGAGGTGACGGTCGGCGTAGCGTGGCAACCGCCTGGAGAATTCGGCCACGAAGGTGGGCCGTTCGGGCCGGGGTCCTACCAGGCTCATCTCCCCCTTGATCACGTTCCAGAGCTGGGGCAGCTCGTCCAGGGAGAGCCGGCGCAGCACCCTTCCCACCGAGGTGCGGCGGGGGTCCGAGGCCGAGGCCCAGACCGGCCCGGTCTTGGCCTCCGCGTCCACCCTCATGCTCCGGAACTTGTGGGTGGTGAAGGGACGGCCGTGCATGCCCACCCGTTCTTGATGGATGAGCACCGGCCCCGAGGAGGTCAGCTTGATGGCCAGGGCGATGAGGGCGAGCAAGGGCGAGACCAGGATCAGCCCCAGCCCCGCCACCACCACGTCGAACACCCGCTTGACGATGGTCTTCGGGCCATGGATGTCGAGCCCGTGACGAAGCTGGAGCAGGGGGATGCCATCGACCTGGTCCGCTCGGACCAGGGTCGAGGTCAGATCGAGCATGCTGGGCAGGATACGGACCTGCACCTCCCGCTCCCGACAGCGGTCCATCAGCTCGAGCAAGCGCTCGGAGGGCAGGTCGGGGAGGGCAAAGAAGACGGTGTCGACCGGGCAACGTTCGAGCGCCTGGCCGACCTCGCCGATCCCACCCATCACTCGGACGCCGTCGACCTCAGCCCCTGGCTCGAGGGTGTCGGCCAGGATCCCGACCAGCTGGTAGCCGTACTCGGGGAACATGCGCAGGCGCTGCGCGAGCAGGTTGGCGGCCGTCCCCCAGCCCACCAGCAACGCCCGCTCGACCCCCATCCCCCGGGCCCTCCGCTCCGCCTCGTAGCGCCGGATCAGGTAGCGACCGAAGGCGATCAGGAGCGTCGCCGCCACCGCCCAGTAGACGGAGGTCAACCGGGAGTAGGTGAAGGCACCGATCCGGCCCAGACCGATCTCGGCCAGGACCACGAGGAACACCACCGCCATGGCCCCGACGAGCGCGAACAGCTCGTCGATGAAGAGCAGGCCACGGCGCAGGCGGTACCGCCCCATCAGGGCGAAGACCACCACCACCGTCAGCGCCGCCACTGGTGCCGCCGCCACGTAGGGGAACGGGTCGGGCGGCTGCCCGCCAGGGATGTACCTGGGGTATACGGTGAACCGGAACTGGTAGGCGACCGCCACCGCCGCGATGGCGGCGAGGAAATCGGCCACCGCCCGTCGGACGGTCCGGGCCCAGCCCCGGACCCGAACTCGGCTACCGTTGACGCTCATCGCCCGAGCGCTCGCCTCGCCATCGTGATCTCCTCCGCATCGAACGTACCGAGCAGCAGCAGGGCTACGCCGTAGACGATCGCGCCTAGGGCGATGGCGCCGATGACCAGGGGGCCGTGCACGTCACGCAACGGGAACAGGGCGGCGCCCATGGCCAGGCCAGCCAGCACCACCCGCCAGCTCAGCGAGAGGATCGGCACCCGGGTCAGGTGCCGTGCCGTGAGCTGCCAGCCGAAGAGGAACAGGGCGACCTCGGTCAGGACCGTCGCCCAGCTGGCCCCCAGGTAGCCGAAGGCCGGGATCAGGATCAGGTTGAGGCCAACGTTGACGACCATCGAGCCCAGCGCCGCCCAGGTGAACGTGAGCTGCCGGTCGATGGCGTTCAGGGCCCCGATGAAGGCGTTGCTGGCGAACATGAACCCAATGCCCAAGGCCAGGATGCGCAGTGCCGGCTCCGAGGCCGGGTACTGGTAGAGGGGCAGCAGCGGCCCGGCCAGCATGAAGGTCCCCACCGAGATCGGCCAGCCGAGGAGGATGAGGGCCTTGTAGAAGCGCTGAACCGCCCAGGTGAGCCGCCCCTCGGCCCCCCGATGGGCAACCGCCAGCACCGGGAAGACCACCTGGAGCATGCTCATGGGCAGGAAGAGCAGCGCCTCGAAGGGCTTGTAGGCGGCCCCGTAGAGGCCGGTCTCGTAGTCGCCGCGGATCAGGTCGAGGAGGGGCACGTCGATCTTGAAGTAGATGGTGGTGATGACGAAGGTGGCGGCGAAGGGCAAGCCCTGCACCAGCCAGTTGACGATGAAAACGGGATCGACCGCCCATCGGATACGCGCGATCCCCCGCCAATGGAGGACGACCAGGAAGTAGACGCAATCGAATCCGTACTGGGCAGCGTAGGCCCACAGGAAGTAGTCCACCCCCCGATCGCTCACCACGCCGTAGAGCACCAGCCCCAGCAGGACCAGGCTCTCGAGGACGATGGCGATGGCCTCGAAGCCCAGCCGCTGCACCGCGTAGAGCGCCCCCCGCAGGAGGTTGGAGTACGAGGTCAGGACCATGAGCGTGTAGGCCGGGAGCAGGTACTGGAGGCGACCGGTGAGGGCGAGCAGGCCGGAGAACACGCCCAGCGTCAACAGGGCGAAGGCGAGACGACCGGTGGCCAGCCGGCTCAGGTAATGGCTCAGCAGGGCCGGGCGCCGGGCCGCCTCGCGCTGGAAGAGGGTGTTGAACCCGGCGTCCAGGAAGACCGTGGCCAGGGCGGCCAGGTTGACGACGTCGTTGAAGCGGCCGTAGCCCGCCGGCTGCAGGTGGCGGATGACGATCAGGACCGTCACCAGCGCCAGCAGCCGCGAGGCCACCCGCGCCGCCATGACCAGCGCCGTGTTACGGAGGGTGCGTGAGCCCAGCCCCAGCCCCTGCCGCACCGGCTCAGCTCCCTCAGCCGGAACGTCCTGCAAGCCCGCTCATCCTAACGATTTGGAGGGGGGACCGCGTCCCCGCCATCGGAGGGGAGGTGGGGAGGCCCCCGCCCGCCAGGTCGATCGCTCGGCCTGTGGTAGATTTCGGCCCGGTACCCGATATTTGGTCACGGAGTCAAGGAGCCATCGCAAGCCAGGTCTCGCAGCCTCTCGACGGCAGCGCCGTGGCCCGGCCCGCTACCCGACAGAGTTTCATTGTCCGGTACCCGGCCGGTCCCCTGACGGCGATCGTGGCGTCGTGGCCGGCGTGCGCGTCCACGTCGGCAAGGCAGACCCTGAGACGCAACCTGCCAGCACAGTTGGCGATCCCGCCCCACCGACCCGGCGAGCGGCTTGGGCAGGCCGGGCGCTCCAGGGTGGGGCGGGGCCGCGATCACCATCCAGGCGAGGCTGCCGCGGCTGACGACACGGGGAGGGACCCGAGGGGGCGGGCCGAGGCCGTGGCCACGGCTCGCTTGCGCCCCGGCTGCGCCGCCCAGGCGAGCCCCGGCACCCAGCGGCCCCGGCGCCCGCGTCACCGCTCCCAGCGCCATCCCGACGGCTCGGTGGCTTACGGCCCGGCGGCAGCCGCGCGGTCGCGCTGGCTCTGGCGACCGGGCTCCAGCTTTCAGGAGATCATCGTGCAAGGCGTTTCCGCCCCAGGAGTCGGCTAAATGGCGATCATCCCCCATCCCCGACAGATCCAGACTGCGGTCGTCGACTGGCTGGACCAGCGTTTCCCCTTCACCCAGTCGGTCGATGAGGCGCTCTACCAGCGCGTCCCCAACTTTGCCAACGCCTTCTACTACTGCTTTGGCGGGATGGTGTTCGTGCTGATCGCGCTGCAGCTGCTGACGGGGGTGTTCCTCGCCTTCTACTACGTGCCCGACGCGTCGGGGAACCCGGCCCCTGCCTACACCAGCGTGAACACCATCACCAACGACGTCACCCTGGGTTGGCTGATCCGTGGTGTCCACTTCTGGGGAGCCAACCTGCTGGTGATCATGATCGTCCTGCACATGGCCCGTGTCTTCTGGACGGGCTCGTACCGCGCCCCGCGAGAACTGAATTGGATGGTCGGGATCCTGCTCCTCCTGGTCGTCCTGGCCTTCTCGCTGACCGGCTACCTGCTGCCCTGGGACACCAAGGCCTACTGGGCGACCTCGGTCACCATCCAGATCATCGGCGGCTCGCCGATCATCGGCGGCCTGCTCCGAGACATCCTGCAGGGTGGCCCCAGCCTGGGGCCGAGCACGCTGCAGCGCTTCTTCACCATCCACGTCTTCATCCTGCCGGCCCTGGTGATGCTGCTGATGTACGTCCACTTCCGGCTCATCCGCCGGCACGGGATCTCGGAGCCCCTCTGAGGAGACGGGCGACATGAGCGACGCACACGAAATCCTGGTCACACAGTGGGACGGCTACCTGCGCGAGGGCCCCGGGGCGGCCACCAGCGCCGTCCCCATCGTAGAGGTCGAGGCGGGCGGGCACGAGCTGGAGCCCGAGTCCAAGCGGATGCCGATCGGCCCCGACCACATCCTCTACCCGATCATGATCGGGCTGGCGCTCTTCCCCATCCTGATGGGAGCGGCTGGCCCTCACCTCGCCGACGACATGCCCGAGGAGGAGACCCACCCCTTCTTCCCAGACCACTTCTGGCCCTACCCGGTGATCATGGTGGCGATGGTGGTGGCGGTGGGGCTGCTCTCGCTCTTCGTGCGCCAGAACATGCTCCTCGAGCAGTCCGCCGACCCCAAGGCGGTGGTCACGCCACGGCCCGACTGGTACTTCCTCTGGCTGTTCCAGGAGCTGAAGCTAGGCAACGAGTTCATCACGGCTTATGTCGTGCCGGCGGTGATCGTGATCGGGCTTCTGCTGTGGCCCTTCATCGACCAGCTCTTGGGCAGCAAGCTGGCCGCCCGCCTCGGCTGGTCCATGTGGCCGGTGCCCGGCCGCAACGTGATCACGGGCACGGCCTGGGTCCTCTTCATCAGCTTCATCGTCCTGCTCACCTTCTGGGCGCTGAGCGGGGTGACCATCTTCGGCATCACCGGCGGCTGAGCGGCAGGGGGCAACAGGCCTCCCAGCGGTCCGTGTCCCTAGGGGCCGTCTCGCACCTCCTGACCGGGTCGCGACGCCCGAGGGCGTGGGGCAGGGATGGGATCCGTCGTGTGGCAGGGGCCAGCCCGGCCTCGCCCCCATGGAGAGGGGGAGGACCGGACGGCCCCGGCGGAGGAGCGCCGGCTGCGGCCAGGCACCGCTCGTCAGCTCGGCCACGAAGCTCGGAGGGGCGCTCACCCCACCCAGGGGGCAGCCTCCCTGGTCGATCAGGGCCGGGGCGGCACGGCCTGCCGCGGCGGACGCGGCATTCTCCAGGACACGACCCAGCCTGGGTCGAGGTCGCCATCAGCGCGAGGCCTGACCCGTCGTCGATGCGGCCCACGGGCCGGAGGCGGCGAGCCCGGTTTGAAGCCGATCTCACACCTTCTCGGTGACCCGATACTCCAGGTACTTCCCCAGCAGCAATCGGGTGTGGGATTCGAGCGCCGGCAGCACGCTCAGCATCATGGCCACCACCGGGTAGGTGAAGTACTGCAGGTAGACGATCCCCCGCCGGAACTTGCTCCAGTGGGCCGGCTTCGGCGGCAGCAGCTTGTGCTCGACCACGATCAGGACCACGATCGAGGACATGGCCGCGGTCATCAGCAAGCTCGAGTAGAGCCACAGGTTCTGCCCGAGATCGGTGATCGAGAAGTCCACGCTCGCCCACACCGGCAGATCAGCCCCGAAGAAGAGCAGCACGGGGAGGAAGATCCAGTCCAGGTGGGTCAAGAAGAGCACCATGAACCGGTAGAGCCGCAGCCAGAGCGGGATCTCCGGGTGCTTGAAGAGGCGACGCATCACGTAGGGAACATCGGTGATCCCCCACGCCCAGCGCTTGATCTGGTTGTACTGGTTGAGATGGGTGGAGGCGAAGTCACGAGACTGAGGTGAGTCGCCGTACATAGGGAGGAAGCAGGGTCGCACCCGGAACCGCTGCCCGAAGGTAAAGAAGCATTTCCAAAAGAAGCGAGAGTCCTCGGGGATGACGTCCTTGTCCCAGTACCCGACCTTGCGCACCATGGCCAGGCTGCAGGTGTAGCTGGAGAAGGCGCACAGCCGTCGGGGTTGCGAGTGCAAGAACATCTGCCACTGACTGGTGCTGGCGGACATCACCCGCACCGCCGTCGGCACCTCCCAGAAGTTGTTGTGGAAGAAGGGGATGGGTTGCCAGATGACGGTGTCACGCAGCGGCTCGCGCGCGTGGTGGTAGCTGAGCCAGGCGAAGTACTGCGGATGGACCCGATAATCGGAGTCCAAGTCGGTGATCAGCACCCGGTCCAGGTCGTAGCCCAGCCGGGTCAGCTCCTTCACCATCTCCCGGCCGCCCCAGTTCATGGCCGCGGACTTGCCCGGGACCAGGGGTGGCTCCATCGGATCCTTGATGTGGAAGAAGTGCGCCACCTGGTCACCGAAGCGCTCCCGAAGGCGGGCCACGTTCTCCCAGCCCGATCGGTCGGTGACCCGGGTGATGATACCGATGATCTTCTGCTCCTTCGGGTAGCTGGCCTCCACGATCGCCCGGCAGGTTCGCTCCAGCACGCCGTAGGGCTCGGTGTAGGTCGGGATCAGGCAGAGGTGGTGGAAGGAAAGCGGGTCGGGGCAACCCGACGGCACCGGCTCCCGGCATCGAGCCATCCAGTCGGCTTGCATATCAGCTCGGAGCCGACGGTAGGTCGAGGTCACCCCCCAGATCATCCAGATGGCCCGGAAGAACCAATAGACATCGAACAGGAGCACGGCCACCGCGACCAGGAACGCCCCATCAGAGCCGAAGATGAACGAGATCCAGGCTGGCGCCAGCAGCATGACCCAGGTGGCCAGCCCTGGGAGGGCCTCGAGCAGGCGATCCCCGGCCTGACGGAGCGGTGACGAGGTCGCCGGAGCCAGGGCCTCAGAGGGAGACGACACCGATCACGGATTATCGCCCTTGGGAATAGCCGCTTGCCGACGCCGCTTCCGTAGCGTATGAGCAGCCTGAAGACGTTCGGGGAGGCAACCTTCGATCAAGAGGTCCTCCAGGCCAACGGCCCGGTGCTGGTCGACTTCTACGCCGACTGGTGCGGCCCCTGCAAGATGATGGCGCCGGTCATCGACCAGATCGCCGAGCAGTACCAGGGACGGCTCACGGTCGGCAAGCTGAACGTGGACGACGGCCCCTCCATCGCCATGCGCTATGGGGTGATGGGCATCCCCACCCTGGGCTACTTCCAGGGGGGGAAGCTCGTGGATCGGCTGGTCGGCTACCCCGGTCCGAACGGGGTGCGTGCCTTCGTGGAGCGGAACCTCCAGGCAGCCGGGATCGGCTGAAGGGTCGCCGGCCGGCGCCCGGCGCGACGTCTCTGGCGCCGGCCGATCGCCCCTTACCCGTCGTTGGGGATGACAGGGTCGAGGGGCAGCGTGAGGACCGTTGCCGCTGAGTGATCAATAGCACTCAAGCGGCACCCCTCACGGGGTCCCATCCAGGGGCTCCCCTTGAGACCCGTCCCGATGGGGACCCCCAGCCGGTCTTGCCGCGCGGCTGCCGCCGGACCTCGGCCAGGGCGGCACCGGCGAGCCCCCCTTCGCCGCGCCCTCGCCCCCGGTGACCCGTGCTGGCGCAGCATCCCGGCGGCGTCCAGCCCCTCCACCACGATCCGGCCGTGGGTCGTGGCCAGCCTGGTGGTGAGCCGATGGATCTCGTGGCGTCGGATGGCGGCGAGGCGGGCAAGGCTTCCCTGGAGATCTGGGGCCACCAGACCTCATCGTTCTTTTGATCCACGCGCTCGGTCGCCTTCGCCCGGTTCCAGCGCCGCCGTCGCCTGGGCCGCGCGACAAGCCGCCGAGCGTCGCCCGGAGCGCCGAGCCCACCGGCGGGTCAGGATCTCGGTCGCCTCCCGCACCAGATCGTCGTCGGCTCGGAGGGCCACCAGCGCGGCTTCCACCTCCTCGGCCCCGAACCGCGCGAATCGGTCTCGACGCTCGACCGCGACCGCGCGCGGTTTGGGCAACAGTTAGTCGCCCCCTCAGGGCCAGCCAGCCTTGGGCGAGGCGCGACAGGGCGGGGCTCACCAATGGTCTGGAGGAGGGCGGGGCTCTGGGGCCTGTCGCGCCCCGGCGACTTGGTCATCATGCCAGCCCTCCTCGCGACCGGGCGAGGCGTGCCCACCGCCCCCTCAGGGCCGGGCCACGCTCAGGGGCCTCGCCGTCCAAGGGGCGGCTAGTGTCCCCACATGGCACGGGCGGCGTGCTGGACGGTCTCGGGGCCACGCTCGCCGGTCCGGATGCGAACCGCCTGCTCGACGTCGAGGACGAAGATCTTGCCATCACCGATCTCGCCGGTGCGGGCCGCTTCGGCGATCATGTCGACCACGCGGTCGACGATCTCGTCCCGCATCACCGCCTCGACCTTGAGCCGAGGGCGAAGCGAGATGTTGACGGCCGTGCCTCGGTAGCGCTCGGTGTAGCCGCGCTGAGCGCCGCAGCCCTTGACCTCGGTCACGGTCACGCCGCTCACGCCGCACTCGTCCAGGACATCCTGGACCTCCTGCAAGCGCTCGTACCGGATGATCGCCACCACCATCTTCATGCTGTCGAAGCCTCCTGCTTGGGCACCGCCGCAAGGACCTCCTCCCCGTTCGGATGCGGGTTGACGGTCGGGAACTCAGCCGGACGATACACCCCACCCGGCACCGGCATGAAGGCCTCCGGGTAGCCCCACATGCCGTGCTCGCTGATATCGAGGCCTTCCAGCTCCTCGGCCACACTGACACGAAGCCCGATCGTCCGCTTGATCAGCCAGAACACGGAGAAGCTGAGGGAGAAGACGACAACGAAGGAGATGGCGACGGCGGCCGCCTGAGCGCCAAGCTGGTGCAGGCTTCCGGTGTAGAAGAGCCCACCCTGGCCGACCCCGTTGAACTTGGCCAGGGCTGGCACGGTGAAGAGGCCACAGGACAAGGTGCCCCAAATCCCGGCCAGGCCATGGGCGGCAAGGCAGCCGACCGGGTCGTCGAGGTAACGCTCGATGGCCAGGACCCCGAGGACCACGATCATCCCGGCCACGGCGCCGATCACGATCGCCGCCCAGGGCTCGACGTAGCCGGAGGGGGCGGTGATGGCGACCAGGGCAGCGATGGCGCCGTTACCGATCATCCCCACGTCCACGGTCCGAGTCCTGAGGTAGGTGGTCATGAGAGCGGTCACGGCCCCGGCGGCGGCGGCCAGGTTGGTCGTCACCACCACATCGGCGAAGTGCAGGTTGGTGGCGTTGAGGGTCGAGCCCGGGTTGAAGCCGAACCACCCGAACCAGAGGATCAGCACCCCGAGCATGGCCAGGGGCATGTTGTGGCCCGGGATGACGTTGGGCTGGCGCGGTCGCTCGTACTTGCCGATGCGCGGCCCCAGCAGCAAGAGGCCGGCGAAGGCCGCGGTGGCGCCGGTCAGATGGACGACCGTGGAGCCGGCGAAGTCCTGGGCGCCGAGGGTGCTTTGAAGGAACCCCCCACCGAAGAGCTGATGGCTCACCAGGGGATAGATGAAGCCGGCGAAGGGGATGGCGAAGATGGGGAAGACGATGAACTTGGCTCGCTCCAGCATCGTCCCCGAGACGATGGCCAGGGAGACGGCGCAGAAGACGAACTGGAACCACCACTTGGCCGCCGCCGGCACGGTGCTCGCAGCCATGGCTGGCAGGTCCAGCCTCGACCCTGGGCTGAAGGTGGGGATAAAGCCACTGAACCCGATGAAGGGGAAGAGCCAGTGAGCGGTAGCCCCGAAGGCGAAGGCAAAGCCCACCGCCCAGTAGATGATCGACGACACGCTGAAGTTAGTCACCACCTTGGCGACCACGGTGCCCACGTTCTTCATGCGGCTGAAGCCCACCTCGAGCATGGCGAAGCCGGCCTGCATGAACATCACCAGCACCGCGGCGACCACCACCCACACCGTGTCCGCCCCCACGCCCGCGGCCATGGTGGCAGTTCGGTCGGTGACCGCCAGGGCCGGCCCGGGGAAGGCCAGCAGTGGAAGCGCCGCGGCCAGGCACAGCAGCAGTCGTCGTGCGCTCTTCCTCGTGCTCATGACCCCAACCTATGCGTGCCCAGCGAGGGTGCCCCACTGGCAAGATGACCGAAGCCCGCCCAAGAGAGATTGGGCGAATGACACGGGATCCGGGGCTCGACCAGCGGGATCAGACGGTTGCACCAACCGAATCTCAGCCCATGATCATCGTGTCATCCGAACATATAACGGCTGGCCCGACCCGCCTAGCCTGTTAGGTGGTGAGCAACCCCCCTTCAGGAGGCATGATGGCGATCGAGCTCAAGGGCACCACCCGGACAAGCCCCGCCGAGGTCCTGGAGAAGGCCCAGGCGGCCGGGATCAAGGTGGTCGATTTCCGCTTCGTCGATCTCCCCGGCACGTGGCAGCACTTCAGCGTGCCGCTCAGCAGCCTCGACGAGGACGCATTCACCGAGGGCGTGGGCTTCGACGGCTCCAGCATCCGTGGGTTCCAGGCGATCAATGAGAGCGACATGCTCCTCCTCCCTGACCCGGACACGGCGACCGTCGATCCCATCCTTCAGGTTCCGACCTTGTTCCTCATCTGCAACGTCGTCGACCCGGTCACGCGCCAGAGCTACACCCGCGATCCCCGCTTCATCGCCCAGAAGGCCGAGGCCCACCTCGCCGCGAGCGGCATCGCCGACGTGAGCTACTGGGGGCCTGAGGCTGAGTTCTACATCTTCAACAGCATCCGTTTCGATCAGAACGCCTTCAGCGGCTACTACTTCGTCGACTCCGAGGAAGGGATCTGGAACTCGGGGAGGGACACCGGGCCCAACCTGGCCAACCGCCCACGGTTCAAGGAGGGCTACTTCCCGGTGCCCCCGGTGGACAAGCTGCAGGACCTCCGCTCGGAGATCATGCTGAAGATGATCGAGGCCGGGATCGAGGTCGAGGTGCACCACCACGAGGTCGGGACGGCTGGGCAGGCCGAGATCGACCTCCGTTTCAACACCCTGACCCGAATGGGCGACTCCGTCCTGCTCTACAAGTACATCGTCAAGAACGTCTGCCAGCAACACGGCTACGTGGCCACGTTCATGCCCAAGCCGATCTTCGGTGACAACGGCTCGGGCATGCACACCCACCAGAGCCTTTGGAAGGACGGCACCAACCTCTTCTTCGACGAGAAGGGGTACGCGCTGATCAGCGACGAGGCGCGTTGGTACATCGGCGGCTTGCTCAAGCATGCTCCAGCCCTGCTGGCCTTCTGCGCCCCTACCACCAACTCCTACCGGCGTTTGGTGCCCGGCTACGAGGCGCCCATCAACCTCGTCTACTCGCAGCGCAACCGCTCGGCCTGCGTCCGCATCCCCGTGTACTCGACCAGCCCCAAGTCGAAGCGCATCGAATTCCGCTCCCCCGACCCGACGGCGAACCCGTACCTGGCCTTCGCGGCCATGCTCATGGCGGGCCTGGACGGCATCCGCAACCGCATCGAGCCCCCGGAGCCCATCGATAAGGACCTCTACGAGCTCGAGGGAGAGGAGAAAGCACGGATCCAGAGCGTCCCTGGTTCCCTCGCCGAGGTGTTGCGGGCGCTAGAGGCAGATCACGAATTCCTCCTCCAGGGCGACGTCTTCACCCCTGACGTGATCCAGACCTGGATCGAATACAAGTGGACGCGCGAGGTGGAACCGGTGGCGCTTCGTCCGCACCCCTGGGAGTTCTACCTCTACCACGACGCGTGAGCATGGCCCAAGCGGGGGAGGGAGAGGGTCTCCCCTCCCCCGCTGCGTGCCAGGCGTCCACGATGCGGGGGCAAAGGGGATAGGGAGCCCCGGCTCGTCGCCGGACGGCATCCCTCTTCCATGCGTACCCGAGCCCAGTCATCGTCCAGCCGGGACTCGATGCTCGTGCCGCCAGGAGCAGCGCCCCTGCCTCGCCAAGAGCACCAGGGTCACGTGGTGCCCCAGCCCCTTGGTGACCCCCTCGTGGCCAAGGCCCACCTTCCCCTTGCCCGGCTTAAGGCTCTCTGCGCCCGATCCCGCAGGCGCAGGCCACCCAAGCCACCTCCCCCAGCTCGACCGGGTCGAGGTGATGAGGCCCCAGGGGGGCCCACGAAGCGGGCGTGGGGACCCCATCGGAACCCGCCCCGATAGCGGGACTCCGCGAGGGCAACCCCGTGAGGGGTGCCGCTTGAGCGCTCATGAGCGCACGGTGGCAACGGTCTCCGAAGCGCCCGGGACCTTCTGGCCCCGGCATCGCCGTCCGTTCGCCGGGGAGGACTCCGCTTGGTGAAGCCGGGCAGATTTGGGCCAGGGGCATGGTCATGGCCCGCCCAGGACCGCTCCCTGGTGGCCGGGGATCGTGGGGGCCTCGCGGGGGCTCGACGAACGCCAACCACCTGGCGCGCGCACTGAGCCAAGGTCGGGATGCCGAGCATCGGGGCGGGTGCCGAAGCCCCTGGCGGTAGCCGACCTCGCGCTCAGGGCCGGAGGCGGAACCAGAGCACCTGTTCGGGCCCGAGCTCTCCCCTCACCTTGGCTGCCCGCTCCGCCGCCGAGGCGGCCTCAAGTGGTCCCGGGAAGGGGCCATGGCGCTCGCCGTCGAGCTCGTAGCCCCACCCGTCCCCTTGCCGCCCGATCGTGCACTCCACGCTCGGGCCGGGGCTGCCTGCTCGGCGCGAAGGGCCGTAGGGGCCGGCCGCCTGGGCGAGCCGGACCACGTGGTCGAGGGACACCGGCTCCAGCCCGTGGAAGAACCCAGGAAGGCCGGGTCGTCTCCAGAAGGCCCAGCGCTCGGTTCTCGGATCATAGGTGCCGGCCAGGTTCGGGACGGACTCGTTGGACGAGAACCAGAGCTCGACCGGCTTACGCAGCCGAGGCGCCACCGCTGCCACCGCGATCATGGCGTCCTCAGGCCGCTCCCCCTGCTCCAGCTCAACCACCAGGTCGACGTCCCGGGCCCGCCGCTTCAGCGTCCTCAAGCTACCGAAGAGGAAGAACCGCACACCACGCTCACCAGGTCAGCGATGCCGACGCGGACCGAAGCACAGCGCCCTCAGCCTCCGGAGTCCGTGGATCACATTCCAAGCATGGCCCGTGCGCGCAAGGCGATGGCGATCGCAACTCGCGTCTCTGGGTCGTCCAACGAGAGTCCCGTCAGCGCCTCGATACGCTCGATGCGGTAGGCCATCGAGTTGATGTGAATGTTGAGCTTCCGGGCCGCGGCACGGCGTACCCAGCGGGCCCCGACCAGCGCCTCCAGCGTCTCCAAGAGCGGCGTCTCGCGCGACTCGGCGTACTTGAGGAGCGGTCCCAGCACCTCATCCACGAAGCGCCGGAGCGCCTCAGGCGACTGCACCTCGAGAAGAAGGCGGAACGCTCCCAGCGAGCGGTAGGAGGTGATCCGAGAACGTGCCCCAGCCCGGCGCGACAGCCGGAGCGCTTGCCGTGCCTCCTGGTGCGAGCGGGCCAGCTCGACCACCGACCTGGCCAGGTTCCCGATCCCCACCGAGGCGGTCGTGGGTCGCAGGACCGACCCCGCCGCGGAGAGCAGGGCATGGGCCACCCGCTCGACGGCGGCGAGATCGGGCGCCGCCTCCTCGGGCACCAGCACCACCGCACCGGAGGAACGGACCACAAGAAGCCCGCCCGGGATCTGACGTCGCACCACGCTGCCCAGGACCAGATCGAGACGGTCCTGGCGGCTGCGCTCGGTGGCGTCGGCATCCTGGGGAGCGTCGTCGGGCTCGAGGACCACCGCCCAGCCCCGGTGCGGGAGACGGTGGCCGAGCCGCTCTGCCTGCAGGGCCAGGCGCTCGGCCTCCTCGGCGTCCAGGCCGCCGGCGAGCACCTCCTCCACCAAGTCCCCACGCAGGCGACGTTCGACCTCCGCTGCCGCTCGCTCTTTGGAGAGCTCTAGGGCCAGGACCGTGGACCCATGCTCAAGGGCACGGCGCCGACCGTCCTCGTCTCGCTCCTGCTCGGGCACGACAACCGCGAGCACGCCGAGGAGATCCCCTCCGGCCCGGACCGGCACCAGGTCGAGAAGCCGCGACGGTCGACCTGCGCTAACCCTAACCGGTCGAGAGCCAACGGCCAGGACCGCCTGGGGAAGGTGGATACGGGGGGGCAGCCCATCGCCGTGGCCCGTGCCTCGGACCCGGAACCCCTCGGCGGAGTAGAGCGCCGCCCGCCCACCGGCCAGCCCGCCCACGGCATCCAGGATGGCCGGGATGCCGGCTCCCTCGAGCGAGAGGCGGGTAAAGCGTTCGTGGATGTCGTGGGAGTGCTTGAGCGCCGCCAGCTGGGTCTCCAGCCGTCGCTGGAGCTCGCTCCGCTCCAGGATGCCTGCCACCTGGCCAGCGATAGCAAGCAGGAAGTCGACGTCGTCTTGGGTGAACTCCCGACGCTCGACCGTCTGGAGGTTGAGCACCCCAACCAGCCGCGGCCCCGACTCGATCGGGACCGACAACATCGAGGTGAAGCGCTCCTCGTCGAGGCCCGGGATCCACTTCCAGTGAGGGTCCGCGTGGACGTCCAGCACCCGCAGAGGGCGTCGACTCTGAGCCACCCAACCGGTCACGCCCTCGCCCAGCGCCATCGTCACCTTGCCCACCATCGCCTCGTTGAGGCCGTTGGTGGCGGTGAGGGTCAGGTGTCGGCCAGTGGGGTCGAGGAGGTAGAGGGAGCAGACGTCGGTGCCGATGGCAGAGGTGGTCTCACGGATGATGAGCTCCAACAGCTCATCGGAGTCCATCGTCGACGCCGCCGACTGCGACAGCCGCTGCAGGAACTCAAGCTCCCGGAGGGCGAGCCGCAGGTCGCGCTCTCGGCCGACGTGCACCCGCACGTCATCAACGTTAGCCGTCGATTCGATCTCAGAGATCGGTTGGACCACACGAGCTATCAGCAATGAAATGGGGCGAGACGCATGATAGATGGATGCTACGAGAGGAGTCGTCAGATCAGCACAGGTCAAGGCTCGCCACCGACCGCCCAGGTCAAAGGGTGAGGCGAGGGAAGAGGTCGCCGGAGGGCTCGGTGGGGCTTGGGATGGCTGAATTTCGAGTGACGTGGTTCCTGGAGGGGATGATCTTCTTAGCTCCCGCAGCCATGTGGAAGCACGGATGAGCAGTGCCCTCACGGCGACCTTTCACGCCCTTACAGACGCCTGATACCGCTGAATTGATCGGAGGCCTGTCAACGGGCGAGGCGGGAAGGTAGCTCCAGGCCACGATCCCGGCCTGCCTCCGGTCCTGAGCGAGCTGCCCCACCGCGGGGCTGGGAGGCTGGGTCGCGCCCTCAACCATCACCCCTTGAGCTCTCCAACTGCGCCGGCTCGGAAGAAGGTGCCCACGCGAGGCGTGGTCTCCGAGTTGGCCGGGAAGAGATCGGGCGGGACCGAGACGGCGATGAGCCGGGAGCCGGTCGAGGCCATGCGCGACGAGGCGGCACGGCTCGCCGCCGTCGGCGAGGCGGCGGGGTGAGCGGCCGGCTCGGGTCGGCCGTGGTCAGAGCCCGTCCCGCCACGCCCGACCATGGCCGTCACCGTGTGCCTCCAAGCCACGATCGACGCCGATCGGCCGAACGCCGGCCGTCAGGCGGCCCCGGACAGGTCTCGCCGCCGCACTAGGGCGAGGGCGAGGGCGAACCCGGCCACGAAGACCAGTGTCATCGACAGCACCGCGGTCCAAGAGGGGGTGTCGACCACCGGGTTTCCGTAGAGGTGGAAGACCGACAGGTTCGCCACCCAGGCCGGGAGCCGCAGGAGGGGCGCCAAGTCGCCGAGGAAGTACTCGACCGCGGCGAAGGTGGCGAGGAAGGGGACCGCGAGCCCGGGCCAGCGACTGACCACGGCCACGCCCAGGCCGCCGAAGGCGAGGGCGAACGGCCACAGCAGGGCGGAAGCCGCGAGCACGCGGCCGCCGTCGACGTCGAGCCCGGCGAAGGGGATGGAGGTGGCCCCCCCGACGTAGGCGCCGGTGACGATGATCAGGCTTCCGATGGCGAACTCCAGGGCGCGCTCGACGACCACCCGTGTACGCGAGACGGGGGCGCTCAGCAGCAGCTCGACGCGGCCGCTCCGGTCCTGCGCCGACCAGCGTGAGACCTGCACGACCGCGTAGCCGGCCAGCACCAACAGCGCGATACCGAACCAGGCGAAGCCCAGGAAGGCCGCCTGCATGGGCCCGGAGACGACGTGCTGGAAGAGCGCCGCCAGCCGCGGGTCGGCGAGGAGCGCCTCGGTCATCGATCTCGTCACCGAGACCATCAATGCGCCCAGGAGCAGGGTGCCGAGGGCCCAGGCGGCGAGGCCCGTGCGTTGCTCCCACAGCCCTTCGCTGAAGATCTGGCGCAGAGCGGGGTTCCGGGAGGCCACCCGCACGGCCGCCCGTGCGCGCCGGGCCGGGGCGATGAGCCCGCGACCGATGTCACGACGCCGGAAGGCGGAGATCGTGGCCGCGATGAGCAGGAACGAGGTGGCCGCGAGCCCCAGGGTGGCACCGACGTCGAAGCGGCCACCGGGAGCCCCGGAGGTGGTCTGGTTCATCCAGTGGAAGGGCGAGAGGACTCCGAGCCAGGCGGCCGCGTCCACGGTGTCGGCGATCCCGTTGACGACGAGGAGCAGGACCAGGACGCCGACGCCGAGCGCGGTCGCGGTCTGACGCTCGGCCGGCAGCTGCGAGACCGCGAGCGCGATCGCGTAGCCGGTGAAGAGGCCCGCCGCCATCGCCACCGCCTTCTCCAGCTCGCCCACCAGGTTGGGGTCCTGGTGCACGCTCGGGGCGACGGCGGCGATCCCGAGCACGGAGGCGAGACAGGCGGCGAGGAGCACGAGGCCGAAGGCCGCGCTGCGCGCGAGCAGCAACCGGGTCCGGGAGAGACCGGCCGCGACCCACTGCTCGGTCAGGCCACGCTCCTCGTCGCCGCGGCCCACGCCGACGCCGGCGATGCCGGCCCAGAGCATCATCATGATGGCGGCCCCGGCCAGCCACTTGTACTGCTCGTAGCCGCCCAGCGTCTCCGGATGAACCGGCGCGGGCACGAGGAACGCGAACTGCCTCGCCGCCAGGTCGATGGAACGCCCGAACGCCGCCTGCGACGCGGCCGTGGTCCCAGCCGCCTGCAGGAAGGTGGTGCCGTAGAAGAAGGAGACCAGGAAGCCACCGACGCCGAAGCCGATCAGGCCCCGCCGGTGCAGACGCCAGGCCATCCAGCCGATCATCCCCGCGCCTCCTCCGCTCGATCCTGGTAGTGGGCGAGGAAGACCTCCTCCAGGGTCGGCTCTCGGCTGACGAGATCGACCACGCCGTGTCCGGCCAGGGCCTCGGCCACGGGCTCGAACGACCCCCGCACGGTGAAGGCGACCCGGTGGCCGTCGGCCTGCAGGTCCTCGATCCCCGACAGGCCCACGAACAGCTGCGGCTGGGCCGCACCCGCGAACCCGACCTCGACCCGCCGGACGTGCATCCGGTGGAGCTCCTCCAGCCGGGCGACCTCGATCAGCCGCCCGTGACGGATGATCCCCACGCGTTGGCAGACGTGCTCCACCTCCGAGAGCACGTGGGAGGAGAGGAACACCGTGGCGCCGTCATCCCTGACCTCGCGCACCAGCTCGTGGAGTTCCCGCTGGTTGAGCGGGTCGAGCCCGTTCGAGGGCTCGTCGAGGATCAGGAGCCGTGGCCGGTGCATGAAGGCGAGCAGAATCCCGAGCTTGCGCTTGTTGCCCGACGAGTACTCGCGAAACCGGAGGCCGAGGTCGAGGTCGAAGCGCTCGGCGATGTCCTTCACCCGCCTCTGGTCGACGCCGCCGCGCAGGGCGCCGAAGTGACCGACGATGTCGCGGCCGCGCAGGCCGCCGAACTGGGGCAGCTCTCCGGGCAGGTAGCCGACCAGGCGCTTCACCTCGACCGACCGCCGCATGCTGTCGAGGCCGAAGATCGAGGCGGTGCCCCGGGTGGCGTGGATCAGGCCCATGAGCAGCCGGATGGTCGTGCTCTTGCCCGCCCCGTTCGGTCCCAGGTAGCCGAAGGCCTCTCCCTCGGCCACGCCGAGGTCGAGATCGAAGAGACCCCTGCCGCCGCCGTAGTCCTTGGTCAGACCCCTGGTCTCGATCGCCACCGTCATCTCCCCGGTCCCACCTCCATGGGTGTTGATCCGAACCAGAAACGCAGCGTCGCCTCCTCCATCAGCGTGATGGAGCCCTCGGGCGCCCCCAGGATCCGCTCCAGGGCCTGCGTCGCGGCGGCGAAGGTCCGCCGCACCTCCTCCAGGCTCACCGTGCCGGCCCGGCGGGCGCGGAAGAGGTCGACGGCGAGCTCCTGGTAGCCCTGGATCAGGTACACGATCACCTTCGCCGTGTCGTCAGGCGAGCCGGAGCTGACCACCCCCTCCTCCATGCCCTGCCGGATGATCGTCGAGAGGATGGGGGCGAGGCGGCGGGCGGTGAGGCGGCGGAGCTTCTCCCGCAGCAGCGCGTTGGCGTCCGAGTTCCAGACCTCGATGATCGCCAGCACCAGCTCCTTCCGCTCGGCCTTGAAGCTGGCGATGGTGCGGAACACCCGCTCCAGCTTTTGGAAGGCGCCGAGGCCGGGGTCGGCCAGGACGGGGGCGACGGCCGCCATCACGACCTCGGCGAAGCGCTCGACGACGCCGTCGAGCAGGGCCTCTTTGGAGTCGAAGTAGTGGTAGAAGGCCCCCTTCGAGGCCCCGAGTTCGTCGAGCACGTCCTGGACGCTCATCCGCTCGTAGCCCCTGGTCTGGATGAGACGCTGAGCCACGTCCAGAAAGGCGTCGCGGCGCATCCTGCGAGCGTCGACGTTCACCGTCCTCGGCATGCGCCCCAGCATAACAAACCGACGGTCGGTTTATTTATGACCGGGGCGGCGGAAGCGGATGACGCCCGCCCTGCAGGGGGCACACCGCCTCGGCGGACCGTTCGTGCCGCCCGGCACCGGGGCATGCCCGCCGGAGCGCCGCCGTCACCGGCGACGCGGCCCGACCGACGCCACCCTGCGAAGCCCCTCGGGCGTGGGGGCGGTGCCGGTCGGACCGGGACCATCTCGGCGATCGGCCCGGCGAGTTGGTCACCTGATCCTGGGGGACGCCCCGGCGTGACCGCTCGCGTGTCCGCTGCCGATCAACGCTCCGATCTGGACCGGCAAGTGGCGCGTGCTGCCGCTCGGGCGGCCCAGGAGGGGCTCGCCGTCGGGCGCCTTCTGACCGAGATCGGCTCGGCCCTGAACGGAACGCGTCGGAGGTTCCTGGCCTTGCGGTGTGACCCGACCGTGACCCCGATCGTGGTCGAGCCTCGGGACCGCTTGGCGCGGTTCGGGGCCGAGGAGGTGGAGGCTGCACTCGCCGCTCAGGGAGGGCGGCTGGTGGGGGTCGATCCCGCCGAGGTCGACGAGGACCTGGTCCGAGACGGAAGCGAG
>DATGLL010000122.1:0-3062 GCA_035294145.1 Candidatus Dormiibacterota bacterium
GGAGCTGTGTGGCACCGGCCACTACTCGATGCAGATCCGGGTCAAGGCGGTGCCCCCCGACCAGTTCCAGGCCTGGGTCCAGCAGCAGCTGGCCCACCAGGCCAAGGCCTCCTCCCCGTCCCCCTCACCCACCCCCTGAGCCGACCTTCGGGTCGGCCCGGATCGGGGCACGGGCAGCCTCGCCGGTCGTCGCACTCTCCCGCCCCCGGTCAGGACCTCCCAGAACGCCTCGGCGGCGGGAGGCAGCTCGGCTACCCGGCCGGATCGCGGAGATGGCTCGCTGGGAGGCCGGGAAGCCGAGTTCCACCAACCGGCCGTTGGCGAGCTCGTCGGCAACCGCCACCCGAGGGGGTGATCGCGAACCCGACCCCGGCCACGGCGGCCGAGCGGACTGCATCCAGCGCGCCCAGCTCCAGCCGCGGGATCAGGTCGAACCACGATCCGAGCACCTGACGGGCCACGACGTCGACGGCCGACCCCGGCTCCCGCGCCAGCAGCCGGTGAGCGGTCAGCTGACGCGGGTCGATGCGACCATCGCGTGCCAGGGGATGGTCGGGCCGCCCCACCATGATCACCTCGTCGCAGGCGATCTCGACGCTCAGGCATCGAGCCCGCCGGGAGCGGCGCCTCGACGCACCCGACGTCCAAGGCCCCGATCTCGACCTCCTCGCAGATGTGGGCGGTGGAGCCGACCTCCACCTGGAGGTGGACCCTCGCTCGTCGAGCGGTGAATGCCGCCAGGGACCGGCTCAGGTAGGATCCCGCCACGGTCTGGCTGGCACCGATACGCACCGAGCCGACCTCGTCGGAGGCGGCCAGCCGGGCGAGCTCGGTCACGGCCTCGACGCTGCGTGCCACGCCACGGCAGGCGGTCACCATCGTCCTCCCCACGCTCGAGAGCCGAAGGCTGCGTCCGGCTCGCTCAAGCAGCCGCACCCCGAGGGACCGCTCCAGGGTCCGGAGCTGCTGCGTGACCGCTCCTCGGGTCAGGCTCAGGGCCTCGGCAGCCTGGGTGACGCTCTGGTGCTCGGCCACGGCCAGGAAGGTTCGCAGCTGCTCAAGGGCCAACGGTGGGCGCTGTCGCTCCATCACGCCCTGCGGCAAGTGCCGGCGAGGGGGCGAGACCGGCGTCGTCCAGGGAGAGTTCCTCCGGCACGGTCACTCGGACCACCCGGAGGCGGGGATGCCTCCGCGCGACCCGCCCGGGAAGATCGCGGCGGAGCCAGCGTGAGATGAGGTGCGGAGGGTCGAGATGACCGCCGCGTCGTAGCGCCGGTACTGGAGTTCCTCCTCAAGCGCCCGCGCTGGCGCCTGCGGGCTCAGACGCACCGAGACCACCCGGGCTCCGACCGCTTGCAAGCGACGACGCGCCTGCCCCGCCCGCCGCCGGCCGAGCCCGATCGGCGGCCCCCCGGGCGAGGACCTCGCCAGGTCGATCGCCGCGTGGCCACCGCGCTGGCGGCGCTCCCACCGCCGTCGCACGCCCAGCGCTCGCCCGGCCGATGGCCTGGATGCCACCGCAGCGATGACCCCTCTTGGAGCTGGGGAGGCACCGCTCGGCCCCCACCAGCTCCGAGCCCTCCCAGGGGGACCCCATCGGAGCCCGTCCCGATGGGGTCCCCAGCCGGTCCTGTCGCGCAGCTGCCGCCGGACCTCGGCCAGGGCGGCGTCGGCGAGCCCCGGCGACCCCTTCTGCGCAGCATCCCGGTCACGTCCAGCCCCTCCACCGCGATCCGGCCGCGGGTCGTGATGAGCCGATGGATCTCGTGGCGTCGGATGGCGGCGAGGTGGGTCTGGAGCCGGGCCGGCGCCGTTCCCTTTGCCGGCGGCGGGCCGAGCCCCGCCGGCTCCGCGAGCGCCGGCGCAGTGCGGTCAGGTCGCGTTGTCGCGGGGCCGGGTTGGGCCCTCGCTCGATGGCCCCCTCGGGCCCGGCCACGGTCGCCAACCGGCGCGCCTCCACCCCCACCCGACCACCGAGGCCGGATCGGGACGGCTACGTTTGGGGGCTCCCCACGAAGCCGGCCTGGGGAGCCCATCGGGGCTCGTCTCGGGGCACCCCTGGGGTCGCTGGACCTCGACCCGGAAGACCACCAGCGCTCCCCGACCCGCCCCACGGCGGCGGGGACCCGCGCCCGGCCGAGCCGGATCGGCCGCCCCAGACGTCGGGTGCTCTCGTGGGTGCGCCCCCTGCCGATCCGGCGGTGACGTGGCGGCGATCGGGCTCGACCCGGATCGCCCCCGTGCTGAAGGGGCAGCGGCCCCGAGGGGCTCCCCATCCCCGCCCTTGCGCTCGAGCCTGGGGAGCCCGACCCGCCGCCCGATGACCTCGCCGGCCCGGGGCCGCTGCCAGCGCCAGGAGGCCTCCACTGCATCCCTGATCCCGTCGGCGATGGCCTCCTTGGAGGGGACCCCGCGAAGCAGGCTTCGCGGGGACCCCTTGGAGATCCGGGGCCACCAGACCTCGCCGGTCTTTCGATCCGCGCTCGGTCGCCTTCGCCCGGCTCCAGCGGGAGCGGAGCCCGGAGAACGAGGGCGGCTCTGCCGGCTCACCGGTCTGAGGCTCCCCACGAAGCCAGCCTCGTGGGGCACCCCTCTCCCGGTGGGCGTCGAGATCGGCCTCGAGGGTCCGGACCGCCCGGTTGGAGGCGGAGCGGCGGCCGCCCCACTGCCGCCGGGTGCCCTGCCACGGCCCCGGGGTGGGGTCCAAGGCGAACCAGGACGCCGGCAGCGTCCGGCCGTCGGGGACGGAGCACCTCCGCATCAGCTCCCTCCCGGAGGGCCACCACCAGCCGCCTCCCCTGGGCCGCCAGCTCGGCCTCCACCTCCTCGGCCCCGAGCCTGGCGAACCGGTCTCGATGCTCGGCCACGATCGGCTGGGTCATGCAGCCGGGCCAGGAACCTCCGACCTCCCCCCTTCAGCGCTGATCCGATCTCGGTCTCGATCCGCCCGACGGTGGGTCCCTCTCGAGCCGCCCACGCCGCGATTCGCGCCACCTGCCGATCCGGGTCGGGGCGCCGATCCGCAGCGGACCCGCGGGCGGGGAGAGCGGTCCTGCCGGCCG
>DATGLL010000123.1:0-3921 GCA_035294145.1 Candidatus Dormiibacterota bacterium
GAACGCCGCGATCAACCTGGCGAGGTACTCGCCCGGGGCACCCCACCAAGCTGGCTTGGTGGGGGCCCCGCCCGTAGGCTCAGTTGGAGCCTTCGTGAAGCGCAGAGCCGCGGTAAGACCCGGGCCTCTCGGGCACGCGGCAAGGAAGCGCGAAGCCCGCAAGGGCAACCCCGTGAGGGGTGCCGCGTGAGTGCTACTGCGTACTCGGCGGCAACGGCAAGCTTCGCCGGGCCACCTCGTTCAGCAACTTCACTGGCTACAGCTACGCTACGCGCACGGTCGGCATGCTCGCTGGCCAGGGACGGCGCGTGGCAGGTGACAAACCTATCGTCGGCTGGGTCGTAGTCGATCTGCCAGAGGCGGAGGCGGATCGCTGGATGGCCATTCCCCTGGTGGTGCCTCGCGACTTTGAACTGGCGTTCACCGAGCATGAGGCCGAAGGGCTCCACCACGGGTCCGAAGGCCCTGGCGGGGAGGGGAATTCCGGCGCTCTGCGACCCTGTGAGGAGAGGCGAAAAGGGGATCGTGACCGCCAGGATGTCGGATTCAAATTGGAGAATCTGGTCGGGCGGGGCGGATTCGAACCGCCGATCTCCTGGTCCCAAACCAGGCGCTCTACCGGGCTGAGCCACCGCCCGTCGGCCATCGAGGATACCCGCTCTCGCCCGCCCCGAGCTGGGGGAGAGCGGGAGTTTGCACAGGCATGACAGGTCCAGGGTCTGGCCGCAGCGAGGCGGGTGCCGGAGGTCTTGCGCGTGATGGATCAGGCCACCGGCCAGGGTGGAGGAGGGCCACGAAAACGAGGTCGCCTCGTGACGATTCCCTACCACCCGACCATGAGGCCACCACTCGTTTGCCCCTAGCGCCCGTCCTCGCGCCGTCCTCCATCGACGATCGCGCCCTCCTCCACGACCTCCTCCGCCTGGTCATGGTCCTTGAGGTCCCTTGAGGGCTCCCCGGCCGCCACCATCGTCGAGCTCTGCGGCTTCCGACCCCTCGACCTGTGGCGCGGGATCGGGCGCCTCAACGCCGAGGGCATCGCGGGGCTCAGCGACCGCTCTCGGTCGGGGCGGCCCCGGCGGGGCAGCCCCCGGTCCAAGAGCACGTCGCTCGCCGCGGAGATGGGCAGCGTGCGCACCGCCTGCCAGCCACTGGGCGTCCACCGCCCCACCCATTCCCGACGGCAACGTCAGCTGGTGTGCTTCGGGCCTGAGCGGCTGCAGCCCCGGGAGCGTGGCCAGCCACGGATGCCGAACGCGATCCACCCCCGATCGAGCAAAGGGTGCCGGCGCGTTGGCCCTGGCCTCTCCCAGCTGGAGGTCAGACCGTCTCAGCCTGGAGCTGGGGCGGGAGAAGTGGGGGCGGCTTTACGATCTCGCCGAGTGGCGTCGGGCGGATCCTCAAGCGGCATGGTGTGGACACCCAGGCCGAGCGCCTGAGCTTGACCTGCGGTCACGCAGGACCTCCAGAGCCGGGGCGACGCGAGCCGCCTCCCGGGCGGCCCTCGAGGCCAAGCACCCCGGCACCGAGTTCAGCTCGACAACCGCTCCCTCGGTCGCCTGGCCGGCACTCAAGGCGTGGCCTGGCCCTACCCGGCCTGGCAGACCAGTTCCGGCTCCCACGTCCTCAAGTCGGCGCGAGCGCAAATCATCAGTAGGAGCGACGCCGGCCGGCGCTGAGTTGCAGGCGATCAGGCACGGCGGTGACCGCCAGGCCCCGCTCACGAAGACGGTATGTCCCTCAGGCTGAGGCCGATGCGGACGCGCAGCTGCCCCGGGCGACCACTGCCTCGCACGGCGAGGCGGGGAGCACCTCGACGTTCCCCACTTGGGCGAAAGGCGCCAAGAACCGCTCCACCCGTTCCCTGGTGTCGGCCTCGACGATCAGATACAGCGTGTGAGCGTTGTCGACCACCGCCTCTGCTCGAATGTCGATACCGTTCGCGGTGGCGTTATCGGCCGAGAGGTGGGAGAGCAGCATGCCGCCCATACGGGGATCGGCTGCCGGACAGCGGTCTGCGGAATGCTCGTGACGAGCCACGAAGAGAGCCATTTTCCAGGCCACAGTCTATCGGGCGTGAGCGGGGAGTAGCCGAGCGTTCACGGGCCGGTCACGATCCCTCAAGGATCGTCCCCAGCTGGGCCGGTGCTGGGTTGGGCAACCCCCTCCCCCCAGATCCGACGCGCGACGCGCACGACCAGCTCCAGCTTGGCTCGTTGCTCTTCCTCGGACATGGGCGCGTTCGCTGCTGAGGCGAACCCGCATTGGGTGCTGAGGGCGAGCTCGGCCAAGGGCTTGTGGGCCGTCGCCTCCCGGACCCGGGCCTCGATCTCCGCCGGCGGCTCCAGTCGGCCGTCCTTGGTCGTGATCAGGCCCAGGACCACGGTCGTGCCCGGCCGAACTAGGCGAAGCGGGGTGAAGTCACCACTCCGTTCCGAGTCGTACTCGAGCAGCAGCACATCAACGTCCAGGTTGGGGAAGAGCCGTTGCGCGATCGCCTCGTAGCCGCCGCTCGAATGCCACGCCCCGCCAGGAAGGTTCCCCCGGCAGACGTGGAGGGCACGGGTGACCTCAAGTCCCTCGAACACCGAGCTGTCGAGCCGAGCATCGAACTCGATCTCCCGATCAAGGTCGTGGCCCATCCGGGCATGGAAGGCTCGCGTCACCGGATCGCAGAGCGAGCCATAGTTCGGGGCGTCCAGCTGGAGGTACGTGCATCCCGCGGACACCAGTCGTCTCGCCATCTCGTGCAGCCAGTCTCGTACGTCGACCAAGAACTCTTCGCACCGGCTGTACGCCGTCCCCGAGAGGTGATCCGACCAGAAGCGCCGGTGGTAGCTCGGGGCTGCCATTGTGAACTTGGTCCGGGACCGAGCGTGCGCTCTCAGGAAGGCATACTCGTTGCCCAGCGTCGCTCCCGGCCGGGGGGTGACCCTCCTGACCACGGTCAGGAAACCCCGATCGTCCCTCCGCCCGACCCGATCACCGGCGGCGGTGGCGGGATACGAGCGAGGGACCTGACGAAGCTCGAGGCCTTCGAGGTGGCGGACCGTGTCGGCCCAGCTGAGCCTTCGCATCTCCCCGTCCGTGATGACGTCGAGCCCGACCGACTCCTGCAGGGCGATGGCCTCGAGCACGGCACGGTCCTCGATCGACCGGAGCTCCTCCCGGGCGAGGAGGCCCTCTCGGAACCGGCGTTGGGCCTCGAGCAACCATCCTGGCTTCAACAGGCTCCCCACCGTCTCGGCTCGAGCCACCGGCTTCGCTGACATCGCACCTCCTTCTTCCGTCATCCTCGCGCGTCAGCCACCAAGCTCACAGAGCTTGCGAGGGGGCTGCCCTTCCGGCCCGATCACGACCAGCGCGCGAAGGCCATACCGCAACCGGTGCCCGCCGGGGTGCGGTACGCAGGTATGTAATCCAGAACCTCCCCCTTGAGGCCCTGGCACGCGCCTGCCACCGCGATCCAGCAGCGAACTTCGGAAGTCCCTGAGGTGAGTAAGTTCTGATCGATCGTGGTCAAGGCGGCGGCGTCGCCAGCCCGGATCCCCTCCACGATCCGATGGTCCAACGCTTCATCGATCACGAAGTGGCTCAGCCCGCCTGAGGCCACGAGCGCCACTCGGCGCCGAGCGTTGGCTCCATTCCATGACCGGATCGCTCGTCCCAGCGCCTGCCCAAACCGGTAGCAGCGCTCTGCTGTGGGTTGGTTTGGCGGAAAGTAGGTGTTGATCATGACCGGCACCACCGGTGGCCTCCGCGCCGTCAGGAGCCGATGTTCGACGAAGACGAAGGCATGACCGATCGACCGCCCAGCTGGCTGCCGTCGTAGGTGGACGACGTCGAAGGACTCGTCCATTAACGATTGGATCAGGTGAAGACCGAGCTCAGGCACGGTTGGGAAGGTCTCGTCTCGCTCAC
>DATGLL010000124.1:0-36190 GCA_035294145.1 Candidatus Dormiibacterota bacterium
TTCGTGAAGCGCAGAGCCGCGGTAAGACCCGGGCTTCTCGGGCACGCGGCGGGGAAGCGCGAAGCCCGCAAGGGCAACCCCGTGAGGGGTGCCGTATGAGACTATCGCTTACTCAGCGGCAACGGAGAGGAGGCAGGCGCAGAAGCTGCCGGCGTCATCCCGGCCCGGCTGGAGACGCCGGCCGGGGGCGGGCCGTCGCCGGTCTCCGGGTGCGCGACGAGCCTCGCCCTCAGAGCTTCTCGAACTGCTCGACGTCGAGGACGAACACCGTCGCCCCGCCCACTTGGACCTCGACGGGGAAGGGCATGAACATCTCCCCCGGCTCGATGACCGGCGGCATCGGGCTCAGGTAACGGCTGCGCTCGCGACAGTTCTTCCTGATCACGTCCAGGGCCTCCTCGACGCGCTCGTCATCCACCCCGATCATCAGGGTGACGTTGCCCTGCTGCAGGAACCCCCCGCTGGAGGCGAAGCGGGTCACGCTGATGCCCGCCTGGTTCAGGGCCTGGACCGTCTGGCCGGCGTCCTCGCCCTGCACCACGGCCAGGATCAGCTTCACCGCCGCCCACCCGGGGACGACGTGCGTTCGAGGGATGGCGGCGGGGACAGGAGGTCGGCCAGCGCCTCCATCACCTGGGCATGCACCTCCTCGGGAGGACGGGAGGCGTCCAGCCGCACGAAGCGACCGGGCTCGGCCGCGGCTAGCTGCCGGTACGCGTCGGCGACCAGCCGGTGGAACCCCAGGCCCTCGGCCTCGAACCGGTCGGCGACGCCCAACCCCTGGCGCGCCAGCCCCAGCTCCGGGGCGAGCTCGAGCAAGAACGTCCGCTGAGGACGGGGGAAGCTCGCGGGCCACCAGGTGGCCAGGCCCCGGCCCCCGCCCTGGTAGGCCAAGGTCGAGTCGTGGTATCGGTCCGCGATCACGATGCGTCCCGAGGCCAGGGCAGGGGCGATCACCCGTGCCACCAGCTCTGCCCGCGCGGCCATGAAGAGGTACATCTCCGCCTCCGGCGAGGGCGGCACCTCGGGGTCGAGGAGCAGCTTGCGTAGCCGTTCGCCCAGCGCCGTGCCACCGGGCTCACGGACCACGACCGGGGCACGCTCGGCGAGCGCGCGCCGGAGCAGCTCGACCTGGGTCGACTTGCCGGCGCCCTCGACGCCCTCGAAGGTGATGAGCAGGCCGGGCGACCGGGCCGGGCCCTCCGCGTCGGGGCCAGGGCCAGCAGGCGGATCGGGATCGACGGGCAATCGATGCATGGCGATGTGGACGTGTGGGCTCAGGATGCGGAGCGAGCGGCCCCGGGCGCAACCCGTCGCCTCCACCCCCGTGGCCGGGCCGCCGTCGCCCCCGGCCGGGCCATCCTCCCGCATCATGGAGGCCATGATCGATCACTGGTCCCGACCGGCCGGCGCCACCGGATCCGGGCCCCATGCCAGCCCCATCCCCTGGCCGGACCGCCAGCCACGTGACGGGAGCGAGCCGTGCCCGAGCCCCGTCTGATCGACGTCCGCCACCTCGGCCGAGCACGGGTCATCGGGGCTTGGGTCGTGGACGAGGAGGTCCTGGTCGACCCCGGCCCCGCCATCTCGACGGACGAGCTCCTGGCCCAGCTCGGCGAGTGGCGGCCACGGGCGATCGCCCTCACCCACGTGCACCTCGACCACGCCGGGGCCACCGGCACCCTCCTTCGGCGCTGGCCGGGCACCGAGGTCTGGGTCCACGAGGCCGGCGCCAGGCACCTGGCCGACCCGGCCCGCCTGCTGGCGGGCTCCCGGCAGATCTACGGCGACGACCTGGAACGGCTGTGGGGCGAGACCCTGCCCGTCCCGGCCGAGGTCATCCGCCCGCTCCAGGACGGCGACCGCGTCGGCCCTTTCGACGTCCTCGCCACCCCCGGGCACGCCCCTCACCACGTGACCTTCCTGGACCGGCACCGGGGGTGGGCCTTCCTGGGCGACGTGGGGGGGATCCGGATCGCGCCCTGCCGCTACGTCCTGCCCCCCACCGTGCCCCCTCGCACCGATGTCGAGGCCTGGGTACGCTCCCTGGCCCGGCTGGCCGAGCGGCGGCCCTCGGTGCTGGCGCCGACCCACTTCGGCGCCCACACCGACGCGGAGACCCATCTGGAGGCCGCCCGCGTCGCCCTGCTGCGGATGGCTGAGGAGGCACGCCGGCGATCCAAGGAGGCGTTCGTTGGCTGGCTGGACCGAGAGCTGATGGACCTCGGCGCCCCCTGTACACCGGACGCGTACCGTCAGATCGGCAGGCTCGGGATGCTCTGGGACGGTCTGCAGGGAGCGGCCGCGTCGCCCCGGCCCAGGGACGGCACCGGGCCCTGACCGCCGGCGCCGTGATGGCCCGGTGCTATGCTGTCGCCATTCTTCTATGCGGAATTCGCTCCTGTCAGTGAGCCACGCGATCCGGACCCTCCTGCTGCTGCGGGAACGGCAGACCGTGCGCCTCTCGGAGGTGGCCGAGGCGCTCGGCGTGGCCCGCTCCACCGCTCATCGCGTGCTCTCGACGCTCTGCTCCTACGGCTTCGTGGTCCAGACCCGCAGCCGGGGGGCGTACCGCGCCGGCCCCCAGCTGATCGAGGTGGGGCTCGCCGCCCTGCGCGGCGTGGACGTCCGGCGCGTGGCTCACCCCCACCTGGAGGCGCTGAGCGCGGAGCTCCGGGAGACGGTGAGCCTGATCATCGTCCAGGGCGACCGGAGCTGGTTCCTCGACTCGGTGGAGAGCATGGAGCCGCTGCGGGTGACGACCCGGACCGGCCAGGCCAAGCCCGCCCACTGCACCTCCGGGGGCAAGGTCCTGCTCGCTGAGCTGAGCCTCGAGTCGCTGCGGCGGCTCTACCCCGAGGAGCGGCTCCCGACCCTCACCCCCCGCTCCATCGCCAGCCGGGCTGCGCTGGAGGCCGAGCTGGAGGCGGTCCGGGTGCGCGGCTACGCCACCAACTTCGAGGAGAGCGAGGTCGGCCTGTCAGGGGTCAGCGTGCTCATCCGCGACCCGGAGGGACGGCCACTGGCGGCGGTGGCCGTCTCCGCCCCCAGCTCGCGACTCACCGACGAGCGGGTGGCACGGTTCGTCCGCGCCGCCCAGGAGACCGTCGGCCGGATCGAGCGCGACCTCCGGCTGGAGAGCCTCTCCCGCCCGACCTGAGGCGCCCGCTCCCAGCGCTCAGATCGGGGGCCCGGCCGACTCGCCCCCGTCCACGGCCAGGACCGCCCCGGTCACGAAGCTGGCCGCAGGCGAGGCCAGGAACAGGGCCGGGCCCCGGATCTCGGCCGGGTCGGCGACCCGGCCCAGGGGCACCTCGCGGGCGAACTCACGGGCCACCTCCGGATCGCGCACCCGCCCGCCGGCGATGTTGGTCACGAAGGGACCGGGGGCGATGGCGTTGACCAGGATCCCGTCCCGGGCCAGGTCGAGGGCCGCCTGCCGGACCAGGTTGATCACCGCCGCCTTGGTGGCCACGTAGGCGTACCCCACCGGCGGGTCCCCGCGCAGGCCCGCCACCGAGGCGGTCACGATGATGCGGCCGCCGCCCTGCCCGCGCATGGCCTCGGCCGCGGCCTGCATGGTGACGAACACGCCGGTCAGGTTGACGGCGACAACCCGGTGCCAGGTCTCCAGGTCCACGCGCTCGATACGCCCCTCTGGCATCCGGGGCCCACGCCCGGCGGAGATGCCGGCATTGGCGAAGACCACGTCGAGCCGGCCCAGCTCGGCCACCACGTCCCGGACGAGGGCGCGCACGCTGGCAGGGTCGGCGACGTCGGTGACCTGGCCTCGTGCCCGCAGGCCACGGGCGAGGAGCCGCTCCACCGCCCGCTCCATCCCGGTCACGTCGACGTCGGCCAGGGTGACCACAGCCCCGCACTCGGCCATCACCTCAGCGATGGCGAGCCCCAGGCCGCTGGCGGCTCCGGTGACCACCACGCTCCGCCCGCTGACGTCGAACAGCTCGGCCAGCGGCCCGGGGACGGCGCCGCTCACGACGTCTCGCTCCGGTGAGGCCAACGGCACGGGGGCGTCGGGGTCGAGGTCGCACGACCGGGCTGATCCATCCCCACCTCCCAGGCCAGGGTAGCATGCTGTCCGTGTCGCGGCACGCGCCGCGCGGTGTTCCGTGATGAGGGAATCCCAGGGAGGTCTGCTCGGCATGCACGCCCCGCTGACGACCACGCTGGTTGGCAGCTACCCGCAGCCGGAGTGGCTCATCGACCGCGATCTCCTGCGCGCCCAGCTCCCCGCCCGGGTGCGGGCGCCCGAGCTGTGGCGGGTGCCCGGGCCCCTGCTCGAGCAGGCCCAGGACGACGCCACCCGGCTCGCCCTGCAGGACATGGAACGGGCGGGGATCGACGTGGTGACCGACGGGGAGATCCGCCGGGAGAGCTACTCCAACCGCTTCGCCACCGCGCTTGAGGGCATGGACCTGGAGAACCCCGGCACGATCCCCGGTCGCTCCGGGCGCCCCACCACCGTCCCTCGGGTGGTGGGGCCGATCCGGCGTCGCGGCCCGGTGCTGGTGCGGGACGTCCGCTTCGCCAAGGCCAACACCGACCGGCCGTTGCGGGTCACGGTGCCGGGACCGTTCACCATGTCCCAGCAGTGCCAGGACGACCACTACCACGACGAACGCGCCCTGGCCCTGGACCTGGCCGCCGCCGTCAACGCCGAGCTGAAGGACCTGAAGGCGGCCGGCGCCGATGTCCTCCAGATCGACGAGCCCTATCTCCAGGCCCGACCCGAGAAGGCCCGGGCCTTCGCGCTGGAGGTGATCGGGCGCGCCCTGGAGGGCGTGCCCGGGCCGACCGCCCTGCACACCTGCTTCGGCTACGCCCATGTCGTCAGCCAACGGCCGCAGGGCTACCCCTTCCTCGACGAGCTCGCCGACTGCGCCGCCGACCAGATCTCGATCGAGGCCGCCCAGGAGCGCCTGGACCCCTCGATGCTCACCCGGCTGGGCGGCAAGACGGTCGTGCTCGGTGTGCTCGACCTCGCCGACGAGAGCCCGGTCGAGCGCCCGGAGGAGGTGGCCTCCCGGATCCGGGCCGCGCTCCGGTACCTCGAGCCCGATCGTCTCGTCCTGGCCCCCGACTGCGGCATGAAGTACCTCCCCCGCGAGGTGGCCTTCGCCAAGCTCCGAGCCATGGTCGCGGGGCGAGACCTCGTCCGGCGGGCGCTCGGGCTCTGAGGGCGGGGACCGAAGCCGCTCTGCCCCTCAGCTGGTGAGGCCGGCGTCGATGGCGACGATGGCGCCGGTCACGTAGCTGGCCTCGTCGCTCAGCAGCCAGGCCACCAGCTCGGCCACCTCCTCCGGTCGTCCGTAGCGGCCCAGCGGGATCCTCGACGAGCGCTCCGCCATCGCCCGACCGGGGTCGGCGGGCGAGGCCTGCTCCGCGATCGAGCGCGCCATCCGGGTGTCGATGTGCCCAGGGGCGACGGCGTTGACACGGATGTGGTGCGGCGCGCCCTCGAGGGCGGCGCTGCGGGTGAGCCCGACCACCGCGTGCTTGGAGGCCACGTAGGGGCTGAAGTTGAGGCCGCCTCTCAGCCCTCCCATGGAGGCGGTGTTGACGATGGCCCCCCCGGACGGCTGCCGCCGCATCTGCCGCATCACCTCTCGCAACCCGAGGAAGACGCCGCGCACGTTCACCGCCATCACCCGGTCGAAGTCGGCCGCCGCCAGCTCGGTGAGGGGCGCCACCCGCCCCTCGATCCCGGCGTTGTTGAAGAAGAGGTCGATGGCCCCGTAGACGGCCACGGCCCGGCCCACGTAGGCGCGCACCGAGGACTCCTCGGCGACGTCGGCGACCACGGTCATCGCCTCTCCGAGATCGCGGCCAGCCCGCTCCAGGGCCTCGACGTCCCGATCCACCAGCACCACCCGGGCCCCCTCCCCGAGCAGCCTGGCGGCGGCGGCCCTGCCCATGCCGCCAGCGGCGCCCGTGATCACCGCCACCTTGCCGGCAAACCGTGCTCCTCCCATCGCCTCCTCCCCTCACCGAGACCGGCCCGGCCCCGAGGCGGCCGTGCCCTCGGCACCCGCCCGGCTCATCGGGGCGGGGCCTCAAGCTCGGGATTCCGTCCCTGCAGGATGTCCTCCATCCGCCGGCGGATCCGCTCGTCCCACTCATGGTCGGTGAGGACGTAGAACCGTCCCTCCTGGATGGCCCGGACCAGGATCCTCGCCACCTCGGCGGGGGGCATGCCCGCCGCCAGGCGCTCGTGCATGCGCCGTCGCAGCTCCGCGCCCTGGGCGGCACCCGGAGGCTCGCGCTCGTTGCGCAGCTCGGGTGGGCGGTTGCGGCTTCCTTGGAAGAGCCGGGTGGCGATGATGCCCGGGCACAGGACGGAGATCCCGACCGGCGCCCCGCGCTCCCGGAGGTGGCCATAGACCGTCTCGCTGTAGGCCAACACGGCGTGCTTGGTGACCGAGTACATGTTGGAGGCCCGAACCACCGCGGTCATGGAGGCGGTGTTGACCAGATGGCCCTCCTCGCCCTGGGCGAGCAGGATGGGCAGAAAGGTCTCGACCCCGTGGACGACACCCCAGAAGTTGACGCCCATCGTCCACTGCCAGTCCCGCTCCGTGGCCTCCCAGATCGCCCCATCCAGGTAGCCCTCGACCCCGGCGTTGTTGCACACCAGGTGGACCTTCCCGTACGCATCCAGGGCCGCCCGGGCCAGGTCCTGGACCGACGACCGCCGCATGACATCGGTTGGCACCCCCACCACCTGGTGGCCCTGCGCTCGCAGCTCCGCCACCGCCCGGTCAAGCGCGCCCCGCTCGACGTCGGCGAGCACGACCTTCATGCCCTCCTCCGCGAAGCGCTGGGCGAAGGCTCGCCCCATGCCGCTCGCGGCCCCGGTGACCACCGCCACCCGTCCCTCGAAGGCTCGCACGATCCTCCTTCACCCCCTCCTCGAGCTCACGGGCCACCGGCCCGGCGTCGACCATGGCTCGCCCCACCGGCCCCCATGGGCACCCCGCCTCCCCGGGGTCCCCCGCCCCTGCCCCTCAGCGCCACGGTTGGACCAGGACGCCCACCAGGTGCTGGGGGCGCTGCAGCCGGCGCACGGCGTCGGGTGCCTCGGCCAGGGGGACGCGCTCGCTGACCAGCGGCCCCACGTCGACGGCGCCCGAGCACAACAGGTCGAGCGCGCGCCGGTACTCGCCGACCCCGAACGCGCAGGAGCCGGCCAGGTGGAGGTTGCGACCGACGAACAGGCGCATGTCAAGGCTCGCCGGCTCGGTGCCCAAGCCGACCAGGACCAGGGTCCCGTCCGGGGCCAGGGTGGGCGCGCAGGTCGACACCGCCTCGGCGGCGCCGGAGCACTCGTAGACCTGGGGGAAGGCGAGCCCCTCCCGAGCCGCGTACGCGGCGACATCGGTCTCCCTGGCATCGAGCACCACGTCCGCCCCCACTGCCGCCGCCGCCGCGCGACGACCGGGCGAGCGACCGACCGCGACGATACGCCCCGCCCCCATGGCCCGTAGGGCCAGGATGACCCGGAGCCCGATCGGCCCGACGCCGAAGACCAGGGCGTCGTCCCCGGGCGCCGCCCCCGCCAACCTCACCGCATGGAGCGCGACCGCCAGGGGCTCGGCCTGCGCCCCCAGCTCCCGGTCCACCCCCTCGGGCAGCGGGAAGACCTGGGCGGCCGGCACGGAGACCAGCTCGGCGAAGGCACCGGGAGCGGTGAGCCCCAGGTTGGGCACGGCCCGGCACAGGAAGGGAAGGTCGCGGCGGCAGGCCGAGCACGACCCGCACCCCCCCAGCGGGTTGACCGCCACCGCCTGCCCGGCTCGCAGCCCGGTCACCCCCGAGCCGAGTTCCCGCACCGTGCCCGAGAACTCGTGGCCCAGGATGTGGCCGTACGGCCCCTCCCCTCGCTCCACCCGGTGCACGTCGGAGCCGCAGACGCCGCAGGAGTGCACGGCGACCAGGACCTCCCCCGGCCCCGGCCGGGGATCGGGGACCTCGGCCACCTCGACCCCCTCCGGGGCCAGGATCATCGCCCTCATCGCCCCCTCCGATCAGGCAGCGAGCAGACGCCGCACCCGGGCGGCGACGCCGGTGGAGGTGAGGCCATAGTGCTCGAGCAGGGCGGCCGGCGCGGCCACCTCGAGGTCGGCATCCGGCAGCCCGTGGATCGCCAGGCGCGCCGGGACCCGGTGACGAGCCAGCACCTCGGCCACCGCCGTCCCCAGCCCGCCGATGACGTTGTGCTCCTCGACGGTGAGGATGGCCCCGGTCTCGGAACCGGCGCGCACGATCGCGGCCTCGTCCAGCGGCTTCAGGTAAGCGGCATCCAGCACCCGGACCTCGATCCCCTCCGCTTCCAGGAGGCGGGCGGCCCCCACCGCCGCCCCCACCCCGAGGCCGGTGGCGATCACGGTTGCATCCCTCCCCTCCCGAACGGTGACAAAGCTCCCGGGCGGGATCTCGGGGGGGTCGGGGTAGACCTCGTCCGCGCCCTCGCTGATGCGGTAGAAGACCGGCCCCGGGTGCTCGACCGTGGAGCGGATGAGGGCTTGGGTCGAACGCTCGTCGCACGGCGCCACCACCGTCAGGTTGGTGATCGAGCGCGCGATGGCGATGTCCTCGACGGCGTGGTGGGTGGTTCCGAAGAAGCCCATGGCCAGCCCCGAGAGCCGGGCCACGAACCGCACCGGGAGCCGCGGGTAGGCGACGTCGCTCCGGAGCTGCTCGGCGCACTTGATGATGCCGAACGGCCCCATCGACACCACGTAGGGGATGAGGCCACAGGCCGCCATCCCCGCCGCCACCGAGACCGTGTTGGTCTCGGCGATGCCGAGCTCGATGTACCGCTCGGGGTGCCGCTGGCGGAGGTCGGACATCACTGCCCCCATGTCCGCGGAGAGGACCACCACATCCCCTCGCTCCTCCACCAACCGCAGCAGCTCCTCGCCGACGGCCCGCTGACGCGCCCGACGGGCGTCTTGCTCGGAGAAGACGTTCTCCATCTCGGGGGCCGGGCCCACGCTCATCGCCACCGAGCCTCGATCTCGGCCACCGCCGCGTCCCGCTGCTCAGGCGTCATGCAGCCCAGGTGCCAACGTTGCGGCTCGGCCTCGGTCATCGTCACCCCCTTGCCCTTGCGCGTCCTGGCGACGATGCAGGTGGGGACCTCGGAGTCGGCGGGGGGGAGATGATCGAACGCCTCCGCCAGCGCCCCGACGTCGTGGCCGTCGACCTCCAGCGCCCGCCACCCGAAGGCCTCGAGGCGCACCAGCAACGGCTCGATGTTCATTGCCTCCGAGGTGGGGCCGCTGCCGGAGAACCCGTTGGCGTCCACCACCGCGACCAGGTTGCCCAACCGGTGGTGGGAGGCCGCCATCGCCGCCTCCCAGACCTGGCCCTCCTGCAGCTCCCCGTCGCCGGTCAGCACCACGGTGCGGTACGCCCGCCCCTGGAGCCGCCCCGCCAGCGCCATGCCGACGCCGACCGAGAGGTTGTGGCCGAGCGAGCCGGAGCTGAAGTCGACCCCGGGCACGGCCCGCATGTTCGGGTGGTCGGTGAGCGGGCTCCCGAGCCGGCCGTACCCCTCCAGCCACCCCCGGGGGAAGTAGCCCAGGTCGGCGAGGACGGGCCACAGGCCGACCGCCACGTGCCCCTTGCCGAGCAGGAAGCGATCGCGGTCCGGCCACTGCGGGCACCCTGGGGCCAGGCGCAGGACGCGGTAGTAGAGGACCGACAGGATCTCGGCGCAGGAGAACGTGCTTGAGTAGTGGCCCAGGCCGGCGCGATCGATCAGCCGGATGGTCTCCAGGCGGATCCAGTCCGCCCGCCGGCGCAGCTCCTCCAGGCTCGTCGGCCGGCCCCGTTCCAGCACGGTCTCGGGCCGCGCCACCGCCGCACCACTCACCGCCCCGCCCTCGACCGCAGGGCGGCGTCTCGCACCTCGCTGCCCATTCTCCTCCTGTCCCCCTCCGATGCGACCGAGCGGTGCTCAGGCCGCGCGGTGGCCGCCCGGCTACCGGTGTCGCGCCGGCCTCCGGGCCGGGCGGCCAGAGCCGCAGCCAGCAAATCACGCCTTGGGCCTCTTGTCAACCGCCGACCCATGACCTCGCCCCTCGCCCGGCCCCCATCGAGGTGCAGGGCAGCGCCGGCCCGCCCTCCCCGGAGGCCTCAGCCCCAGACCCGTGCCGCCACCTCGACCACCCGGCGCAGCTTTGCCTCCTGGTCCGCGGGCGTGAGCGGGTTGCCAGGGGCGGTGCTGGCGAAGCCGCACTGGGGGCTCAACGCCATGCGCTCGACCGGGAAGTACCGTCCCGCCTCCTCGATGGCGCGGAGCAGCTGGTCCTCAGGCTCCAGCTCCGGGGTCTTGGTGCTGACCAGCCCCAGCACCACCGTCCGCTCGCGGGGCACGAATCGGAGCGGGGCGAAGCCCCCGGCCCGGGGGCTGTCGTACTCGAGGAAGAAGGCGTCGACCCCCAGGGCGCCGAAGATCCGCTCGGCCAGGGCATCGTAGCCTCCCTCGGCCAGCCACCGACCCTGGTTGTTGCCCCGGCAGATGTGGAGCGCGATCACCATCCCCGCAGGACGATCGGCGACGGCCTGGTTGATCAGCTCCACGTAGCGCCCGACCATCCGGTCCAGGTCGTAGCCGCGAGCACGGAACTCCTGCCGGTGGCGCTCGTCGGAGAGCATGCCGAAGCTGACGTCGTCCAGCTGCACGTAGCGGGCCCCCAGGGCGCCGAGGGCGGCGAGCTCCTCTCGGTAGATGCGCGTCACGTCGGCGAAGAAGGTGTCGAGGTCGTAGTCCCGGTCGGACACCCCCTCCCACCAGCGAAAATAGTGCTGCGAGCAGGGGCTGGGCAGGGTCACCTTGGGGGTGCGCGTGGTGTGCTCGGCCACGAACCGGTATTCCTCGGTCGCGATCCCCCGCCGGCGGCGAAGCCTCCCGGTCACCACCGGCGTCCGGTACCGCAGCTGGCGCCCCTGCGCGTCGGTGAAGGTGTCGCGAGAGTCCATCCACGTGAATCCCTCCACCGCGGCGGGGAAGTGGCCGAAGTAGATCACACGACGGAACTCGCCGTCGGTGATCGACTCCAGGCCCAGCCGCTCCTGGAGCCGGATCGCCTCCAGGATGTGACGATCCTCGACCGACCGCAGCTCCTCGGCTGAGATCCGCCCCTGGTCGAACGCGGACCGCGCCTCCAACAGCGCTGGGGGTCGCAACAGCGAGCCGACGTGCTCGGCTCGGAACGGGGGCTGGCCCGTGGTGCTGGTCATGTGCCTCCTCCTGAAACCGGCAAGCCGATGCAGGGATCATGGGCCAGAGGCCCGCCACCGCCGCCAACTCAGGAGCCCGGCCCCAAGGCCCCAGGCGAGGTGAACGCCCCTCTCCCAGGCTGCCACGGCGTCCCGTCGACGAGCCTCCGACACCAGCACACTAGCGCGGGCGGCACTGTCGCCTCAGAGGGGCCAGGACGGCGCGGACGGCGGCGGGACGGTCGTCGCGACCCGTGGCATGCTAGCATCCTGCTGCACAAGCCGCTCACGCTGGAGTTCGGTGGAGGTCGAGGGTGGACGATGCGGTGGACGAAGCCCGGGGTGGAGGCCCCGGCCCCTCGGGCGCCTGGCTCGGGGCCCGGGGCCTTGATCCGACGCCGCCGGAACCGGGGCCGCAAGGGCGACGGCGGCCGCCGTCGCCATCTGTCACCAGCGCGAGCGTGTTGAGCCCGGCCAACGCCCCAAGGTGGCGATGACCGACCCGGTGGCTGCCTCCTCGGCCGCCTGCTCCGGGAGCCCGTCCCTCGCGCCCACCCTCCCATCCGGCGTGGGAGCGCTCGCCGGCGGCGCTCGGTCAGGAGGCGGCTGGGGACGGTCAGGTCGGCCTCAGCCGTCCCCTTCGAGCGGGCCGGTCAGGCCTACCCGCCGGGGGCCCGGGCCTCGGAGAGCTGACCTGGCCCAGCGGGGCACCCCTTCGGAGGCGAGGGCTCGAGGGGGGCGCGGCCCGAGCCCCGTTGCCGTCGCCACGGGCCCGGCTCCACGACCCCAGTCCCCCTGTCAGCACCCTGCCCCCCGGGCCACCCGTCACCGGCACGCGCACGACGCGAGCGGTGGCCATCGGGCCACGCCGGCACCCCGCCCGGTCGCGGCCACGTCCGGCCGCCAACCGGCTCGGGCGCCCATCAGCACCGGCCCACCTCGGCCTGCCGGCCAGGGTCGTGGCTGGGCGCGTCACGCGGCCCCGGCCCGAGCGGCGGTGGGCGCGACCCGCGGTCGGCTGGGCACGGGGGAGCATGCCCCACGGTCGCGGGATCGTGAGCAGAACCGCGAAGGAGGAAGGCCACGATGAGGCTGCGCGTCCTGTTGGAAGCACGCCACGGCGCCACGTACGAGCAGATCCTGGCCATGGCCAGGACGGTGGAGGAGGCCGGGTTCGATGCCTTCTTCCGCTCCGACCACTACCTGAGCATCGACCCGGACGACCCCCTGCTCGCCCCCACGGACTCCTGGACCACGCTGGCCGGGCTCGCCCGGGAGACACGACGGGTGCGCCTCGGGACGCTGGTCACCGCGGCCACCTTCCGCCTGCCTGGGGTGTTGGCGATCACGGTGGCCACGGTCGATGCCATGAGCGGCGGGCGGGTGGAGCTGGGGATCGGGGCCGCCTGGTACGAGCGGGAGCACCAGATGTTCGGCATCCCCTTCCCCCCCATCGGGGAGCGCATCGACCGCCTGGAAGAGCAGCTCCAGATCATCCAGGGCCTCTGGACGACCCCTCCTGGCCAGCGCTTCAGCTTCGCCGGCACCTATTACCAGATCGACCAATGCGCGAGCTTCCCACGCGCCGCCCAGTCCCCCCGTCCCACCCTGATCGTGGGTGGGGCCGGGCCTCGACGGACACCCACCCTCGCGGCACGCTTCGCCGACGAGTTCAACGTCGGCTTCGACCTCGGTGCCGCCGAGCGCTTCGCGCGGTTCCGCCGGATCTGCGGCGAGGTCGGCCGCGACCCGGCCACGGTCAGGCTCTCGGCCTGCCTGCCGGTCTGCTGCGGCCTCGACGGGGCCGAGGTCCGGCGGCGCATCGACGCCATCGGCCAGCCCCGGATCCTCGCCCAGGCCGTCACAGGTGGGCCAGATGCGGTGATCGAGCGGCTGGCCGCGCTCGCCGCGGCGGGCGCCGACACCGCCTACTTCCACATCTTCGACGTCGACGACCTGGACCACATCCGGCTCCTGGGGAGCGAGGTGCTCCCCCACGCCGCGGGGCTCACCCCGCCCAAGACCGCGGCCGCCAGCCGCCCCTAGCGGGTGGGGACGTCAACCTGAACGCCTCATCGAACCCTGCCGGCGCAGGGCAGGGGACCGGTCGCCCGGGGCTCAAGGCCAGGCAGGCCCCCGTGAGGTCGAGGCAGCATTGGGGGATGGAGGTGGTGAGGGCTGAAGCCGAGAAGCTCGCGGTCCGGCTTCCAGGAGGCGGTCGTGGCCGTCGTGGGCGCGCTCCCTCGAGGGGAGGTGGTCAGCTACGGGGAGGTGGCGGCGCGAGCCGGCCACCCGGGCGCCGCCCGGGCGGTGGGAAGCCTCCTGGCCAGGCGCGGCGGCCTGCCCTGGTGGCGCGTCGTCCGCGCGGACGGCCGGCTGGCCGCCGAGAACGTCCGGCGGCAGGCCAGGCTGCTGCGCGGCGAGGGGATCCCGACCCGTGATGGCCGTGTCGCGGACCCGGCCATCCGGCGGCGTCTGGCCCCGGACCTGGCTGGTGCGCCCCCTCCCGAGCGGCCGTAGCCCTTGCCACCGAGCCGGTCAGGGCCTGGTGGCCAGAGCGCACCCGTCGCCCGCGGCCATGAGGCCACCGGCACCACGCGCAGCGCGGCCCGCCAGGACCGGATCGTGGCCCTCGGGCGGTCCCGACCGTCGCTGACACCTTGGACCTGGACGCGATCCGGGGGGCGGTCGCCACCGCCGCTCTGGACGCGGCCGCGGGCTTGCTGACCGCCCTCCCCCGTCCCGGCCCCCGACCTGCGGGCCATCAACCGGATACGTCGGCAAGGCTCGCGGGACCTGCTCGAGGCCGCCCCGGCCGCAGGACACAGCGCCACGTCGCCGGGTCGTTCTCCCTCGTCCACGAGGCGGTTGGCTGCCCTCCTGGCCAAGGGGCGAACGGTGCCGAGGTCGCCCGTGGCGGCCAGATCGGGGGCCTCTACGGCGCCGGCCCGGATGCCAAGGAGATGATCGAGCTCCTGCGCACGCTGGGGAGCGCGGCCAGGGCGTCCCCGCTCCTCCCCGTGCCCGCGCCCGTGATCGGGACGGCAGCGCCCTCCCTGAAGGCGGCCCTGATCGACACCAGCACGCGACTCCCAAGCCAGCGAGCGAGGGACAAGGCCAGCTGGCAGCCCGCTCACGTGGGCATCGTCGAGGGGCTGCCCGCCGTCGTCCAACTCCAGAGGTGAGGCCAACCGATCCGAGCCGGGACGGGCCGAGGTCCTCCTCCCTCAGGTCGGCCTCTCGGCCAGCGACTCGTCCGGGTACACGAGCTCGAGGTCGAGGGCGATCTCCATCTCCTCGCTGGCCATCGGCCCCCAGCTGAACATCCGGTTCCAGCTGATCCCGAACTCGCGGCGATCGATGGTGACCACCGAGGTGAACCCGGTCCGTAGGCCCCAGGAGTCCGCGATCACCCCATGGAACTCAGCCGGGATCTGCAACGGGCGCGTGACCCCCTTCATGGTCAACTCGCCGTCGACCAGGAAGCCCCCCTGGCGAGGGGCGATGGAGGTGCTGCGGAAGCTGATGGTCGGGTAGCGCTCGGCGTCGAGCCAGGGCTCGGAGCGCATGAAGTCCTCCTGGGCGGGGTGCCCGGTAGTCACCGACCGGGCGTCGATCTCGATCTCGAACGACGAGCGTAGCGGATCCTCGGCGTCCACCTGCAGGCGACCGGAGAGGCCGGGGAACTTGGCTCGCAGTCGCGCCACCGACATGTGCCACACGCTGGCGAACACCTGGGAGTGGATCGCATCGACGTTCCAGGTCCCGGGACGGAGTTGGAGCTGCTTCGGTGAGGTCTGGCTCATCGACAGGAATGTACTGTCTCGCTGCCACTCGTGACGCATCGTCATGGCACGCGGCGCTACCCTGGCGGCGTGGACCGTGAACGGCTTGGACGACTGGGGATCTTCAGCGGGGAGCTGGCGGCCTTCCCGACCGCCGTGCAACGTCGGGTGGTGGCCGAGCTGGAAGCGCTCGGCTACGGCGCCATCTGGTATGGGGAGGCGTTCGCCCGCGAGTCCTTCGTGCAAGGGGCCATCTTCCTCTCCTCCACCGAGCGCATGATCGTGGCCAGCGGCATCGCCAACATCTACGCTCGAGACGCGACCGCCATGGCCTTCGGCGCCCGCGCCCTCAACGAGCTGGGGAACGGTCGCTTCGTGCTCGGCCTGGGGGTCGCTCACCCCCACAACGTGGCCCTTCGTGGCCACCGGTACGGCCAGCCGGTGGCCACCATGCGCGCCTACCTGGACGCCATGGACGAGGCTGAGTCGCGCTGGCGAGGCCCTGAGGCGCCACCCCCGGACCGCGTGCTCGCCGCCCTGCGTCCCCGGATGCTGGCCCTGGCCGCCGAGCGCACGGCCGGCGCCCATCCCTACTTCGTCCCCGTGGAGCACACCCGCCGTGCCCGTGCCATCCTGGGGCCAGACCGGTTGCTCGCCCCCGAGCAGGCGGTGGTGCTGGCCGGATCGAGAGAGGAGGCACGAGCGATCGGGAACCGCTACACCAGCCTCTACCTCACCGCCCCGAACTACCGGAACAACCTCCTCGCCCTCGGCTGGAGCGAGGCCGACCTGGAGCCCCCCGGCTCGGATGCGCTCTTCGACGCGCTGGTGGCCTGGGGCGGGATCGAGGAGGTTCGGCAACGGGTCGAGGAGCACCGCCAGGCCGGCGCCGACCACGTGGTCTTGAACCTGATCACGAGGGACCCCTCCCGTCCCTACCTCGAGGAGGCGCGGCTCCTGGCCGGCATCTGATCGAGTCGAGACCCGTTCCGGCGGGGAGGGCCGTCGGCGCCGCTCGGCGGCCGGCCCCGCCGAGATCAGGGAACGACGGCCCCAGAAAAAGATGGAGGTCTAGGATGGCGAGGCTACCGGAGAGGCTGCTCCGGTGGGCACGCACCGTCTATGGGGGGCGACGCCAGCGCCTGGGAAGAGGCCAAATAGCGGTGTCGTGAGGTCCTCCACGGATGAGCGCCCGACCGTGGGGTCCACGCCTACGGCGAGCTGGCGAGCCCGGTGACGGCTATCGATTGACCGCAGGGCCCCATACCCATAGGAGGAACCAGATCGGCTACCTACTGGCCAGGTGGCCCTGGAGGAGTTGCGTCGAGACGAGGCCCGCCCCCTCATCTCGGCACTGGTCATCGATCACGAGCAGAGCATGCCCTCGGGCGGGCTCTGGAATCTCTGCCAAGGGCTTGGAGTCGACGTCTACGGCAGGGGACGTCCATCGGGAGGCGGGGCCGGAAAAACCGGAAAAAGATGACGCGACCACCTCGTCTCCGGCCGGGTGGCTCGTGGCCGACGCGCGCCGCCGGCGGGCCGTCCCGAGGCCGACGGGAGCGCCCCCTGGAGGCCGTCTCCCGCGGCCCCGGGAACGGAGCCGGTCAGGCGACAGGAGGCGGGCCCAGGATCTCGATGGCGTGGGCGGCCGCGGCCCGGCCCAGCGCTGCGGCGTCGACCGGCCCGGGCTCGGGCAGCCGGCGCTGCCGGGCCGGTTCGCCGGCGGCGGCGGCGAAGGACTCGAAGCCCGATGGAGTTGTGATCTGGAGCGTGCGCAGGGGTTGGTCGGGCCCCACGACGAAGGTGTGCGGCCGCCCGGCGGGGAGGAACACCACGTCGCCCGGGGCCGCCTCCAGGACCTCCCCGTCGCAGTGGAAGCTGGCCGTGCCCGAGATGACGTAGAAGAGCTCGTCCTCTTCGCGATGCCGGTGCAGCGGCGGGGCGAAGCCGGGAGGGTTCAGGAACTCGACCACGGTGAGACGGCCCCGAGTGGCGGCGCCGTCCGCCTTGACCGTGACCAGGTTGCCGAGGAACCACAGCGCGTGACCCTCGCCGGGCCCGAGCCGATAGGGACGTGGAACGACGGTTGAGGGGGGCATCCTCGCACCTCCAATTGATAAGGTAACCATACGGTATGGCAGCAATACTAAAGTATCCTTACGATTGTGGCAACGGGTCGGAACGAGCCCTACACCCAGTCCCTGCTCCTCGCCGCCTACCAGGAGACGGCCTCGGTGCTGTTAGCGGCGCTGCGTCGGGCCGGCCACACCTCCATCCGCCACAAGCACGGGGCGGTCTTCGCCAACCTCGACGCCGAGGGGACCCGACCTTCGGTGCTGGCCGAGCGGGCGGGCATGACCAAAGCCGCGGTGGGCGAGCTGGTCGACGAACTCGAGCGGCTGGGCTACGTGCAGCGGCGACCGGACCCCTCCGACCGCCGGGCCAAGCTGATCGTCCCGACCGCGGCTGCGCACGACGTGGTCCGGGTGGTGCGGGCGGTCAACGAGGAGATCGAGCGCCGCTTCCGCGACCGGCTCGGCGAGGAGGCCTACGCCACCCTCCGGGGCGCGCTCATGGCCATCGTTCCCCGAGAGCGGATCCGGCTCCAGCCCCGGATCGTGCCCGGCGGACAGGGCGCCGGGCGCGAGCGCGGGCTCCCGGCTCAGGACGGGGGGCCGGCGGAACCAGCCGGCGTGCGGTGACGCACCGGTGCTGACCCCGCCGGCCGGCTCTCAGACCTCCCCTCCGGCGGAGGGCCGCGGCTCGGTCGCCCGCGTCTGGGCCACGATCACGCCGGTCAGGACGAGGCCGATGCCCAGGCCCTGGACCCAGCTCAGGCGCTGCCCCAGCAGGATCACGTCGATCAGTGTCGCCACCACCGGGCTGAGCAGGCCCAGCATGCTCACCACCGCCGCTGGCAGGCGGCGCAGGCCGCGGAACCAGAGCCCGTACGCGACCGCGGTCCCCACCGCGCTGAGGTAGCCGTAGCCGGCCAGGTCCAGCGGCCCGAGGCCGGGCAGGGGGCGCTCCAGGAGCACGGCCCCCAGCAGGTCCAGGGCGCCGCCGAGGAGGAGCTGCCAGGCCAGCGAACCGAGCAAGGGCATGGTCCAGCCCCACCTGGCGGTCAGCGTCGTGGCCAGCGACCAGCTCACCATGGCCAGGGCCGCAGCCCCCAGGCCCACCCCGTCCAGCTCGCCCACCGGGCGCAGGACCACCATGGCTACGCCCACGATGCCGGCCAGCGCCGCCGCCAGCAGGCGCAGCCGAGGCCGCTGGCCGAGCAGCCACCAGGCCAGGAAGACGGTGAGCGAGGGCTGGGCGGCGAGCACGATCGCGGCCACCGATCCGGGCAGGCGCTGGGCTCCCAGGTAGAGGGCTGGGAAGAAGAGCCCGATGTTCAGCCCGGAGAGGACGGCCAGCTGCGGCCAGCGGCCGGGCTCCGGCCGCCAGCGGGTGAGCAGGGTCAGGGCCAGCCCGGCGGGCAGGGCGCGGAGCGCCGAGCCCAGCAGGGGGCGGTGGGGGAGGGCCGCGGTCACGACGTAGGTCGTGCCCCAGGCCACCGGCCCCAGGGCGGTGAGGAGGACGTCGGCGCCACGACTCGGCGCGTCCCGCTCCCTCACGATCGGGCCGGCGAGCTTCGAGCCACGGGGGGACGCACCGAGAGGCACGGGAGGCTCGCCGGGGCCCGGCCCCGGCCGCGCTCGCCACCGGTGGAGGCATCGGATCGGCGACCGGGATCGCGCGTCGAGCCCACGACGGGGAGGCCGGGCGCCCTCGGGGGGCCGACCCCAAGCGTGAACGCCCCGCCGATCGCGAGCGCCCCGGGGCCACGGCCGGCATGCGCAGGAGGCCGCCGGACGCACCCGCCGGAGGTGGCGACAGGAACCGCACGGCGACGGAGGCGAGCCTTTCCCGCGCTTGGACGGCCCTCCGACACGAAGGCCGAGCCCGGCGGCCCGCGCCTCCGCAGCCCGACCTGCGGTCGACGGGACGCCGGCATCACCAGAGGCTCGAGGACGCTCCGGCGGGTCGCCCTCAGCGCACCATGATCCTCAGCGGCTTGAACGTCACCACGTACCGCGTCTCGCCCTCCTGGAGCAGCCGGTGGATGTCGACGTTGTACTTCCTGCCCACGCGCTCGCCGAAGACGCAGTCCGGATCCGGCGCCAGCTCCGCCCGGCCACGTACGGCGAGGTAGCGGGCCGGGTTGGCCACGTCCAGGATGAAGAAGCTGAACTGAGGCCGCTTCATGAGGTTTCTGACCTTCTGGCGGGCATCGCTCAGCCAGCTCTTGAGCTCGCCGTCCTCGTCGTCGTAGAGGAACCAGATGGCGGTGGTGTGCGGGATTCCCGTGTCTCCGACGGTCGAGAGGATCCCGACCTCGGCGTCCAGCAGGTCTCGATGGGAATCCGGGAACTCGGACATGACACCCCTCCCACGGTCACGGCGCCCGAGCAGGACGGCGCCCTGTTCTCGGCAATCGTATCCCACAGCTCCCGACCCGGCAGGGCGACGGGTCGGGTTCGTCATCTGACGCTGGACCTCTCCCCGGTCCCGGGACCACGGTCGCCGTGCTCGCCGAGCGACGTCCTCACGGCCTCGAGGCCGGGGGATCGAGGACACGGCTGCGTGTGCCCGTGGATGGCTCCCCGGTGACCCTGCCCCAGGGCTCCATCCCGCCTAGAGGCCCCTCTCCCGGGGGACGAGCCGCCCTATCCCAAGCCACGTTGATGAGCTGGGTGGAGGAGCACCTCAAGAGCGGGATGCTGAGCGAAGTCGGTAGGGCGCCCCGTCCTGCAGGCAGCGCCAGATCGCGAAGGACCAGGTAAGGGGAATGCTGGCCCCTTCGCTCCGCATCGTGGCGCACGGGAGCCCGAGGGCGGTGGGGACGCCGGAGCGCACGGCGAGGTGGTCGGAGTCCCGCCCCCGCACCGGACGACGCGGTCGCCCGTTGCCCGTTCCACCGACGCCTCCACGAACGGGCGCGTACGGCGCCCGCCGTCCCGGAGATCGTCGACGTCCTCGACCCCCTCCAGGGCCTCGCTCAGCTTCCGTCGTCCCACCGGCGTCCTCATGACGGCGCAGGGATCGACCGGATGGCTCACCCGGTGGGGAGGTCGATCAGCACCTTGCCCACGGCCCTGCGCTCGACCGCCGCGTGGGCCTCCGCCGCCCTCTCCAAGGGGTAGCGATGCAGCGGCAGCCCGGCCTCCTCGCCGACGCGTAGCGCCCCCGAGGCGACCGCCTCGGAGACCGCGGCCACGGCGTTCGCCTTGGCGTCTGCGGGCAGGGTGTAGAGCAGCAGCCCATGCCAGTCCAGGTTGCGGCTGAAGACCTCGCGCACCGGCAGCGTGAGCGCATCACCGCCCTCGTTGGCGTAGTAGGCGACGGTACCGTTGTTCTTCAGCACGGCGATGTCCAGCGCGGCGTTCACCGCCGGCGCCACCTCCACCACCAGGTCCACCCCCCCGGGGGCGAGCTCGCGGATGACCCTAGTCGCATCCTGGGCACGGTAGTTGACGACGTGGTCGGCGCCCGCGGCCTTGGCCAAGGCCACCTTCTCCGGACCGCTCACGGTTGTGATCACCCTCGCCCCCGCCCAGCCCGCGAGCTGGATGGCCATGTGCCCCACCGCGCCCGCTCCGCCCGCGACTAGGACAGTGGCGCCGGCGAGGGCGCCGGGGGCCAGCCGGGTCGGGCCGCCCGCGGCCAGCGTCAACGCCCGGTGCGCGGTGAGCGCCGGGACGCCGAGGCTCGCGCCCAGCTCAAAGGAGGCCTGATCGGGCAGGGGCACGGCCTGAGTCTCGGGGACGGTGGTCCACTGCTGGGCGGTGCCGCCATGTGGGCGCCGGTGGGCGGCCTCGTAGAGCCATACCCGCTGGCCGATCCGGCTCGGGTCGACGCCCTTCCCCACCGCGTCGATCCGGCCCGCGCCGTCCTGGTTGGGAACCTGCTCCACCCCTTCCGGGAACGGCTCGGACAGGCCCCGGCGCCGCTTCCAGTCGGTCGGGTTGACGCCAGAGACGTGCACCTGGACACGCACCTCCCCCGGCCCTGGCTCGGGCACCGGCCGATCGACCAGGCGCAACACCTCGGGCCCGCCAGCCCTGTCGTAGACGATCGCCTTCATGACGGGAGCAAACACAGGCCGCCGGGGCGCGATTCCACTGACCGCGCTCGCAATCGAGACAGCGGTGCCACCGGCTCGCCTGGCCACGGCCGGGCTGCCCGATACGCCGCCGACCTGCCGTGTCCGCCGGCCGTCGAGCGCTCTCGCGCGTGCCCGATGGCACCTGCATGCCCGTGCCCCAGCGAAGCCTCGCTCGGCACCTGCGCCAGTGGTCGCCCCCACGGTGGACATGGAGGCGCGGTCGACCGCGTCGTGGCCCTGGCCCCACGCCGCCCGTCGACGATCGCCGTCGGGACCGTTGAGGTGCTCTCCGTGCTGGTTCCCGTGCGCACCGGTGGCGAGCCCGGAGACGGAGGTCTGGGCCACGCGGCGGCAGCCACCTGGCTGCGGGTCGATCCCTTCAGCGGAGGCCCGACGACGACGCCGGATCGGGAACCGGCGAGCGCAGGCCCCGGGGGAGATCCACCCGTCGATGTCGACGTGCCGCACCCGGGGGTCGGGGTTGACCTCAAGGTGAGGCGGGTCCCATCGGAGCGGCGTCGGCACGGCCGAGGTCCCGGTGGCCGGCCCCTCCGGCCAGCGGTGCCGCCGGGCGCGCAGACCGTCGCGCGAGACGGCGGCGCCGAAACGATCGTCGGGCAGCCTCCGGAAGGACCGACATGCCGAGTGAAGCGGCCGTCCAAGGCCCGCCGTCGCTTCGGCGGCGGTCACGACCCGGTGGTTGGCGTCGGGAACGGACGGCCGGCGAGCTGACCATCGTCCACCCCGGCGTCGGTCCGGCGGGGCGACAGCCCATCGCCGATCCGGTTCGACCCGATGCCGGCGCGGGCTGCCCTCCTTCGGGTCGCCCGCGCTCTCATCGACAGGGAGTAGCCCGAGTACCATCACTTCGGTTGGCGGAAGGGGGGCCGCCCGGCTGGCGATGGCCCTCAACCGCACCGGTCAGGCAGGAGGAGAAGAAGGCCCACAGCGAGGTAAGGATGTGGAACTCCTATAACACCGACGCGAAGCTCTCGATCACGGCCGGCATCACCACCTACCCTGGCGGCGGGGGCGACGAGATCCACGCCTACGTCGCCCGGCCGCAGGCAGATGGCTCCCTGCCCGGGATCGTGCTGGTGCACCACCTGCCGGGCTGGGACGAGTTCTACCAGGAGTTCGCCGAGCGGCTGGCCCGGCACGGTTACACGGTGATCTGCCCCGACCTCTATTGTCGTTTCGGCCACGGCACCCCGGACGACGTGGCGGCCAAGGTTCGTGCCCAGGGAGGGGTGCACGACGACAGCGTGGTCGCCGACTGTGAGGCGGCGCTCCGCTGGCTGCAGGCGCAGCCCACGGCCAACGGCAAGGTGGGGATCATCGGCTCTTGCTCGGGCGGACGCCACGCCTTGCTGGCGGCGTCAAGGATCCGGGGCTTCTCGGCGGTGGTCGACCTTTGGGGTGGCGGGGTAGTGATGTCGCCAGACCAGCTCACCCCCGCCCGTCCGGTGGCCCCGATCGAGTACACGAAGGATCTAGAGGCGCCTCTGCTCGGGCTGTTCGGCAACGAGGACCAGGCTCCCTCACCGGACCAGGTCGACCAGCATGAGGCGGAGCTGAAGAAGCACGGGAAGGACTACGAATTCCACCGCTACGACGGCGCCGGGCACGGGTTCTTCTACTACCACACACCCATGTACCGGCCGCAGCAGGCGATGGACGGCTGGGGCAAGGTCTTCGGCTTCTTCGAGAGGCATCTGCGGGGCTGAGGTTGAGGAGGGACTCCATCGTGTGCACGGCGATCTGCGAGACGGCGGCGATCAGGGGGATGGGAAGGGGTCAGCGGGGGTGGTTCCCGGTCACCCAGGCGACCGTGGCCTTCGACCACGCGACCCATGGGGAGGCGGAGCACGCCCTGCTCCTCGACTTCGCCAACTACGACCTCGGCACCGACGCCCGGGTGGCGCTGGAGCTGGACCTCGCCTCGGGCCGGGCCCTGCTGGAACGGCTCCGGGCCGCGCTGGAGGCAGCGGAGGCGACCGGCCTGCCCGGCTAGCCGCCGGTCGGCGCTGTCCTTGGCCGAGTAGGTCGAGAAGGGTCGGGGCCGACGCCGCGACCCTTCTCGATTGCCTCCAGGCGCTGCCGGGCATCTGCAGATGTGCCGTCCCTCGCCGCCGCCAAGATCGCTGGCGAGGCCGTCGACGTCCGCCGGTCCCGCTCCCACCCACCAGTTCGGCAGCTCCCGGACCGCCGTCGTGCGGCCGGCGACACCAGATCCGGACCCCTCCGCGCGCTCAAGCGACGCTCGTCCGACCTCGCCCACCTGCCCTCCGCGTCGACGTCCACCAGGACAAGCCAGGGGCATCATCCGGAACCTGCCCCAGGATGGTGGGTGGACGGGGTGAGCCCGCGCGTCGGGGAGGGAAGAGAATGGGGCCCTCAGCCCAGGCGCCGAGGAGGAACTCACGTGATAGGCCACCCGCTCCTACGTGCCGCAACGGCGGTTAGACGTCGAACGACACGATGCCTGGAGCGTAGGCTGCCCACACGCCGTCCAACCGTCGCCCCGGCGGCGAAGGCCCTCCTCGTCGGCACCTCGATCCAGGAGCGCCTCCACCCCGGAGGCGACGACCTCGCGGTGGTGTCCGGCGGTGTGCCGGTCCTCAGCTCACCGCCTTCCTCACCAGCGCGCCGATCCTCGCCTCTTCGGCGGCGGTCAGCCGCTTCAGCGCGAAGGAGGTCGGCCACATGTCGCCGTCGTCCAGGCTCGCCGCGTCGCTGAAGCCGAGCGTCGCGTACCTCGTCTTGAACTTCTGCGCGCTCTGGAAGAAGCAGACCACCTTGCCCTCCCGGGCGTACGCCGGCATCCCGTACCAGGTTCTCGGCGAGAGGGCAGGAGCGCTGGCCTTGATGATGGCGTGGAGCCGCTCGGCCATGGCCCGATCCGGCTCTGGCATCTCGGCGATCTTGGCCAGCACCTCGCGCTCCCCCTCTGCCGCATCCGAGCCACGGCGCGCCTCTCGGGCGCGCTCCCGCACCGCGGCCCGTTCCTCGTCGGTGAGGCCCCCGGACGTCCTGCCGGTCGCGGTCGTGCTCCGGGTGGGCCGCTGCGCGGCCTTCCTCGTGGGATTCCTGCCAGCCACGGCGAAACACCTCCGTACATCGAGCGGATCGAGCCGCCTGGGCTCCGATGCGATGGCCGGGCGGCTCAGCGCAGCTCCTGGATGCGGATCAGGTTGCCCGCAGGATCGCGGAAGGCGCAGTCGCGCACCCCATACGGCTGCTCGGCCGGCCCCTGGACGACCTCGGCGCCGCTGGCCTCCAGCCGTGCGAAGGTGCCCTCCAGGTCCCTGGTCGCCAGGAGGATCATGGCGTACGTGCCCTTGGCCATCATCTCGGCGATGGTACGCCGCTCGTCGTCGGTGACCCCAGGGTAGGCGGCCGGCGGCGCCAGGACGATGGACGTGTCGGGCTGGCCAGCGGGGCCGACCGTGATCCAGTGCAACCCGCCGTACTCGACGTGGTTGCGGACCTCGAAGCCGAGGGCGTCGCGATAGAAGGCCAGCGACGCCTCCGGGTCGGTGTGCGGGAGGAAGCTGGCGTGGATGGTGACGTCCATGGCGATCAGGCTAATCGCGGCTCCCGGACCCGCGCTTCTCGATTCCTGACCGGTCTGGTCACCTGCTTTGCCACGCACGGCGGCATGCCCACGGTCTCGCCCGCCGCCCGGTGCCGATAGACGCTGGGCGGCATGCCGACCAGCTCGGTGAAGCGACGGCTGAAGGTGCCCAGCGACGAGCAACCGACCGCGAAACAGACCTCGGTGACGCTGAGGTCGCCACGACGCAGGAGCGCCATGGCGCGCTCGATGCGCCGCGTCATCAGGTAGCTGTAGGGCGACTCGCCGTAGGCGAGCCGGAACTGGCGGCTGAGGTGCCCGGCCGACATGTGCACGCCCCGGGCGAGCGCCTCCACGTCCAGCGGCTGGGCATACTCGCGATCGATCCGGTCGCGGACGCGGCGCACCCGCACGAGGTCGCGCAGGCGTGGCTCCACAGCGGGCTCGCCGATCACCCATGGGATTTTCCCTCATCGAGCCGCGTGGTGGCCTCCGACGGGGAAGGCTGGCCGCCCGGCCCGCCGGTCAGCGTCCACGGGCATGGGGTACGAGGAGCGGGTGGACCAGCCTGCTGAGACGGCGGGGGCCACCGCGCCTGGGGGTTGGAACCACCGCTCCAACCCGGGTTGGACGGGCCCACCGGCGAAGTTCCTACCTGGGACTGATGCGGCCCGGCAAGGGACAGGCGAGACTGTCAGCCATGCTTACGAGGTGGGCACTCATGGTTCACCGGCACCGCTGGGCGGTGCTAGTGCTCTCCGTCGGCCTGGTCATGCTTGCGCTCGCCGGCATCGCGGTCGGGAGCAGCCCCAGCGATAACACGACCGGGATGACCGACACCGAGGCAGGGACCGCGGAACAGCTCATGGAGCAGCAACTGCCGAGGCAGAACGCGTCCTCGCTGGAGCTTCTGTACCGCAGCCCCACGCTCACCGCCGCCCAGCCGGCCTTCGCGGCGGCGCTCCGCTCCTCAGTCCAGCCACTCCTGCGTGACCCACGCGTGGCGTCGGTAGCGACCCCCTATGGCGCCGGCCCGGCGGCGGCAGGGCTCGTCTCCCGCGACGGGCATGAGGCGCTGGTGGTGGTGACGCTGAAGGGCACCCGACAGGCAGAGAACGCCACCTACGCGGATCTTCGCGCAGAGCTTGGGCCCAGCGCACCGCTCCAGGTGACCGGCACCGGTGATCTCGCGATCAACGCCGCCTTCAACACCCAGCTCGGGCATGACCTGGGCGCCGCCACCCGGTACTCCCTGCCGATCACGGCTGCTCTGCTCCTGCTCGTGTTTGGCACCGTGGTCGCCGCCATCCTGCCGCTGGGCGTGGGCGCGCTGGCGGTCCTCGGTGGGCTGGGCGGCGTCTTCTTCCTCTCCCGCCTCACAAACGTATCCCAGTACGCCACCGACCTGACCGCGCTCGTCGGCCTCGGGGTTGGGATCGACTACTCGCTCTTCATCGTCAGCCGCTACCGCGAGCAGCTAGAGCGGGGCGACGGCCCAGCGCAGAGCCTGGCAGTCGCCATGTCGACTTCGGGCAGGTCCGTGATCTTCTCCGGCCTGGCGGTGGCGGTGGGCCTCTCTGGGCTGCTCTTCTACCGGGGCTCCTACCTGGCCACGATGGGGCTGGGCGGGACGTTCGCGGTGGTGGCAGCGGAACTCTTCGCCTTCACCCTGCTTCCCGCCCTCCTGGCCATCCTCGGCCGCTCGGTGAGCCGGCTCCCGCTGCCGCTCGTCGCGCACCAGACCGGCGGGCGCGGCCTCTGGCGTATGGTGGCGACGTTGGTCATGCGGCGTCCACTGGTCGCGCTGCCGCCGGCACTCGCGGTCCTCGGCCTGCTGGCATCCCCCGCAACGGACCTCCAGCTCGGCAGCGGCGGGGTCAAGCTCCTCCCGCCTCAGAACCAGGCCCGGTGGGCCTACGAGCAGATCGCAAGCAACTTCCCCCATCAGGGCCAGGAGCAGATCCCGGTCGTCCTGGATTACGGTGCCGGCAGCCCGCTCACACCCGCGCGGGCGGGGTACGCGCAGCGCCTGGCCGGACGGCTGGGCCGGCTCCCAGGCGTGCTTACCGTGGAGGACCCCGCCGCCGCCACCGCGCCGCCCACCCTCCGCGCGCAGGCGGTCGGTCCCCACCTCTTGGTCCTCGACGTCATCAGTGCTGACGCGCCCACCAGCGCCCAGGCAAGAGCGCTGATCGCAAGCCTCCGCCGTGAGCCCGGCCCGCCCGGTGGCCGCAAGCTGGTCGGCGGCACCACGGCGTTCACCGAGGACGAGGTTGGCTGGATCGCATCGCACACGCGGGCAGCGGCCCTTTTCGTGCTCGGCGTGACCTACCTGGTGCTCTTCCTCCTCACCGGCTCGCTGCTGCTCCCGCTCAAAGCGGTGGCGATGAACCTGGTCTCACTGGGGGCAGCGTTCGGCGCGATCGTGTGGATCTTCCAGCAGGGCCACCTGAGCGGCCCGCTCGACTTCACCCCCCAGACCCAGGACCCGAGCATCGCGGTGCTCGTCTTCTGCATTCTCTTCGGCCTCTCGATGGATTACGAGGTGCTGATGCTGAACCGCATCCGGGAGGAATGGCGCCACACCGGAGATACTCCAGCGGCCGTGGCCACCGGCTTGGAGCGGAGCGGCCGTCTGATCACCGGCGCCGCGGCGATCATGGTCGCGGTCTTCGCCAGCTTCGGCCTAGGGGCCGGCACGGTGCTGATCAAGTCCCTGGGCATTGGGCTGGCCATCGCCATCGCGATCGACGCCACCCTGGTCCGAGCCGTGGTCGCCCCCACCGTGCTGCGCCTGCTTGGGGACCTGAGCTGGTGGGCTCCGGCGCCGCTCGCCCGGCTCCACCGACGGCTGGGCGAGGGGGAGCCCGATGGGGAGGTCGCGCCCGAGATCGCTTGATACGATCCGGCCCATGGAGGCCCAACAGACGGCCTGGCTCTCGGTCAAGCAGCGGCGGCTGGCCATGCTGGTCATGGCGGCCCTTTTGCTGATGGAGTTGTGGCTGAGCGAGATACGGGAGCTGGTGCCGCTGCATGCCATGGTCATGTCGGCGCTGACGCTATCGCTGATCGCGCTGAGCCTCTTCGAGCGGCTGGGCCGTCCTATCCTCCGGGTCGGCGCGATGGCGGTCGCCACCGTTGGGCTAACGCTGCTCAGCCACAACGAGGTGGCGTCCTGGACCCCAGTCGGTGCCTACATCGTGATTCTGGATGCGACCCAGCAGTTCCCACTGTGCACCGCGGCGGCACTCACCGGGGCGATGGCCTGCGTATGGGTGCTAGCCGCCGCCCGGGTCCCGGGCGGGCCAGTCTGGGTCGACATCGCGTTCAACCTTGGATTCTTCTTTTTCGCCTTCGTCGTGCTCTACGGCGTACGTCGCCTCCGCGACGAGCAGCGGCGGGTCGGCCTGCTGCTGGACGAGCTGAGGGCAAGCCGTGAGCGCGAGCTGGAGGCGGCCAAGGTGCAGGAGCGCACCCGCCTCGCCCGCGACATCCACGACGTCCTGGCGCACAGTCTGACCGCCCTCATCGTCCAGCTCGATGGGGCCCGCATGCTGCTCGACCGGGAGCGCGCCTCGCCCGAGGCTAGGGAGTCGCTGCAGCGTGCCCGCCATCTGGCACAGGATGGGCTGGACGAGACCCGGCGAGCGGTGGGCGCTCTGCGCGGCGACCGGGTGCCAGGCGCGGAGATGCTGCCCAGCCTGGTCAGGGACTTCGAGCGGGACTCGGGGTTGCACTGCACGTACGCGGTGGAGGGCGAGCCGCTGCCACTCTCATCAGCCGCCCAGCTGGCCCTCTATCGGACCGCCCAGGAGGCCCTGACCAACGTCCGCAAACACGCGCCCGGGAACGATGTGAGGGTCCAGCTCCGCTACCGCGACGGGGGCGTGGAGCTGATCGTGGACGATGCTGGGACTGCCCCGCCGGCGCCGACCAACGGAGCCGGTGGCTACGGCCTGGAGGGGATGCGTGAGCGCGCTGAGCTGCTGGGCGGCAATCTCGAGGCGGGGCGCCACGATGGTGGCTTCAGGGTACGGCTATGGCTTCCCGCATAACCGTGGCTGTCGCGGACGACCAGCGGCTGGTGCGAGAGGGGCTGCTCACCATGCTCCGCCTCATGCCCGAGGTGGAGGTGGTGGGAGCCGCCGCGGATGGCGAGCAGGCGCTGGCCTTGGTCGCCGACCGCCGCCCGGCGGTCATGCTCATGGACCTGCGCATGCCCCGCTGTGACGGGGTCGAGGCGACCCGCCGGATCCGAGAGCGGTATCCGCAGACCCGCGTGGTCGTCCTCACCACCTACGCCGATGATGAATCGGTGTTCGGGGCGCTGGAAGCAGGCGCTCGCGGCTACCTCACCAAAGACGCCGGCCCCGAGGAGCTGCTACGCGCCATCCAGGCGGTCCACGCCGGGCAGGCCCTCCTCGATCCCTCCGTGCAGGCGCGGCTGCTCGACCGCTTCGGCGAGCCGGCACGGCGGGCAGGCTCGACACTTCCCGACGGCCTCACCCCGCGCGAGGTGGAGGTGCTCAGGCTCATCGCCCAGGGCCTGAGCAACCGGCAGATCCAAGAGCGGCTGTTCGTTACCGAGGCCACCGTGAAGAGCCACGTGAACAGCATCCTGGCCAAGACCGGCCTCCGGGACCGTGCCCAGGCCGTCAGCTACGCGTTCCGCAACGGCTTGGCTGGGGGCGCCTCGCCGGCGGATGCCGGTTCCTCGCGCTGAACCAACCCACGCCGGATCCGACGATCACCCTCGGGTTCGTAGACGGGTGGCGACGAGGATCTGGCGCGGTCGTCCTGGCATCGGTTTGGCCGCGTCCGTGGGCCTTCGGGCACCTCTCGGCGTGGACCGGGTGCGGGGCCGTGGCCTTCCCGCTGGGCGCCGCCCTGGCGGGGATTGCGATGCGGCGGCCGGACCTGGCCGGCGCGCCCCGCCCACGGCAGGACCCATCTGGCTGACCCGTCTGGGGAGCCCGCGAGCGGCCACCGTCGCCAGGGGCGCCAGCTGCTCGTCGAACCGGCGGGCCGATCCTCACCGATGGGGGCCTCCGAGGGGACGAAACCTTGGTTCCGTCATTGACCTCTATCAGAGGATCCACGGGATCGGATGTGGCCGCGCGCCGGCAGCCCAGCCGGAGGCATCGTGCAAGTTCCGACGCTCCTAGATGCTCCTCGTTCGCTGCCTTACGATCCCTTGTCGAGCACACGTACCTGGCCTGTCGCCAACGCAGGGGTGGACTTGTAGATCGCTCACCTCGTGTGCGGCCCCAGACGTGCCTGGCAGCCGATCAGCTTCGAAGGGCATCCGACTGCCCCTGGAGCTGCTTCTCGATCGCGGCCAGGTCGATCCACAGTGTGATCCGGGCGATCTTCCCATCACGAAACTCGAGAAGGGACAGATTTCGGTATGTGACCCGGCGATCGCCGCCCACGAAGCCGACAACGGTAGCCCGGACCAACGCGTCGATGATCGCAATGCCGTCACCATGCCACCGCCGTAGCAGCCGGAACTCGACGATCGGCATCTCTTGGAGGTGCTGTTCGTAGAAGCTGCGCACGTGGTCACGTCCCTGAGTGATCTCGCTCTCCGGGGTCGCGATCACCTCATGGACCACGTCGTCGGCGCATGCCGCTACGGCGGCGGTGGGGTCCCCCGCCACCAGCGCCCAGAGATAACGGTCGATCGCCTCGTCCGAGTTCCGGGCACCCTCGCCGGAGACGGTCCCTGCCGGCACGCCGATCTGCTGCAGCAGGCCAACGTCGTCCTGGGTCAACCAGTGCTCGGCGATGCGGCCACCGGCCATGCGGAAGAGATGGGTCTGAGCGATCGAGACGGCGCGCCCAGTGGGCGCGATGCCGCCAAGCGTACCGGTCTGCCGGCCGGTCATGACGCAGTGGAAGGCCGCATGGTTCTCGTCGCAGACCAGGAGCTTCTCATTGAATCGGAGGTCCGAGAAGACAGCGTTGATCCAACGGATCGCGGCGGCAAAGCCAGCCGGGCCCGGGACACGGCACTGAGGCGGCTGCTGAATGCCCGCGTGGTTTACGTACTCGTCGGTGACCACCTCCGCCGCACGGTCGGCGGCGCCCGACGAGATGATCTCGAAAGCGCGCCTTACAGTGGCGCGGTTCACCTCGCGCAGCGCCGTTCTTGCCCCCGACAGTTGATCGTTGGTGCTCATTTGGCCACGATGCCGCCAACCGCCCAGGCCAGGGAATCCCCCACCTGTGGGGTCTCAGCGCAAGCAGGGCCTGCATGATCCTGCCGCTGGGAGCCTGGTCGCGCGGGCCAGCCAACTACCCCGGGCAACGGGTAGGTGCGGCCTGCCCGGGACGCGACGTGAGAAGAGGGGGCCAGCGGTCTTCGGCAGAAGTTCGTGATCAGACAGATGGATCGTTGAGGTATAGGCCGCAGGCCTGGTCAAGGGCTTCCTGCGGCTCGCCAAGGGGCATGCCGGTCAGCAGCACCGAGTCCTCATATCGGTTGCTGCCAGCCGTTGACGTCCACCTTCACCAACCACGCATCCTTGCCGTCTTGAGCTCAACCCTACTGACCGCGCTCACCTGGGGGTGATCGCTCGCCGACCCCTGCAGCAGCCAGCGACCGGCCGCGGCGGATCAGCGCCCAGGAGCGGCACTCCGTGATCGCCCTGGCCTGCTCTCGACCCGAGGACAACGGCTTGGTCGGCCACACGGAATGGGGCAGCGGCTTGCTGGCCGAGGCATTGGCCAGGCGCGAGCTGGTGCTGGGGTCGACAGCGGCCGCACCGTCCAGCGCATCCTCGACGGAGCCGACCTCAAGCCCCATCGCTTCGAGTGCTGGAAACGAAAGACCGACCTTCAGCTCGAGGTCAAGATGCGCCCCATCGTGGGCCTCTCCCTCAACCCGCCCGACGACGGCCCGGCCTGGTGCTGCGACGAGATGACCTGCATCCAGGCCCTCGAGCACTGCTTCCCCAACCTCCCACTGTGCCGGCCAGGCGAGTTGGCCAAGCGCTCATTCGAGCACATCCGCCACGGCACCCGCTGCCTGCTCGCGGCCTTTGAGGCTCACACCGGACGCGTCCTCGGCCGGCTCTGCCCGTGGCGCTGCCGCGAGGAGTTCATCACCTTACCCCAAGAGGTGATCCACCTCGTGCTCGACAACCTCAACATCCATCGCAGCCCCCTCATCGATGAGTGGCTGGCCGATCATCCGGGCCGGGTGGTCCTGCACCTCCTGCCCTTCCACGCCAGCTGGTAGAACCAGGTCGAGCTCTGGCTCAACACCCTGCGTCGGCGCTGCCTGCGACGGGGAGACCTCCCATCAGCCGACGCCCTGGAGGCGACCATCGTGGCGTGTCATCGACACCTACAACCGCCTCCATGCCCCCCTACCGATGGACCTACACGGGCGATCCCTTGGTCGCCCGATGGTTCACGAACTTCCGCGGACCGCCACTAGGGCGACGGTCTTCGCCTCGCCCCCGGGGCACCCGGCCCGCGGGATGCTCACGCCGCGCCGTCCACCCCTAGTAACCTTGCCGTCAGCTGGCCACGGCTGCGCACGCCGAGCTTCTCGAAGATCGCCTTCAGGTGATCGCGGACAGTGTGACGCGAGATGCGCAGCGTGGTCCCGATCTCGGCCGTGGAGGAGCCACGTAACACCAACGACGCCAGCTCGCGTTCCCGCCGGGACAGCCCGGCGACGCGCATCCGCAGGTCGGCCGCCTCGTGCGGCGGCAGACACTGAATCGTGATCGCGAAGGTCCCGGCGGACGCAGGGCCCTCAAGGCGCGACGCCTCCACCAGCGCCCAGCGACCATCGGTTGTCCACGTGCGGGCACGGGCGGCCAGACCGGCCCGCAGTCGCGCCACCAGAGCATAGATCAGCGCAGGCAGCGGTTGTGAAGGCGGCACAAGCCTGCCCGGAAGATGCGACAACCAGTGGGCCCCCTGACCGTCCCGCGTCAACGGCCGCAGGTTGGCGTCGAGGACAACCACACCGCCCGTTCTCTCTCGGTCCATACTGGGTGGGGAGACGCTCCTGAACGCTCCCTGAGAGTGCTTGGCCAGGAGGGGCGCCAGCCCGGCGATAGATTCGCGATCCTGCTTGTCGAACCAGCCACTTGAGCGCTCGCGATAGAGCGCCAGGCTTCCCCAGCAATGACCACCGGTCACCAGCGCCGCGCGCAGCTCGTCAGCCACCCCGCAAGGGCGCATCAGCTCGCACCATCGCCGGCTCCTGGCAGGGTCACCGCCAGTCGCTTCTCTCAACGAGTTGACTCGTTGCGGAGCCGTGGCGAGCTGAGTCAGCGTGAACAGCTCCGGCTCCTCCATGTACTCGATCTCCCACAGCCTCTGCTGCGACGAGGCCACCGCCGAGTGCCAGGCAACGGACCGAATGGGAACAAGATAGAGAGGGTCGACGCTTGACCAGCACCAACCGTCGAAGGGGACCGCTTCCTGCAGGCGCCGCATCGCCTCCCATCGCAGCTCCTCGATGTGCAGGTCGGCACGGACCATCCTCTCGATTGCATTCCAGGCCTGTCTGTACTTCCTTGTCGACCGCACCTGAGATACCTTACGTGGGCTGCCCTGCCCAACGCACGTCGAGGGCCCCGTCCGGATAGCGTTGCCGGGGCGTCAAGGAGCGGTGGCCAGATTCCGACCGCCGGCGGAGTACGGCGCACCGACTCTGAACCCTCATCGCCAAACCAGCCCCAGAGCGACCACGAGCTGCTGCCGCGGGTGGAGGAGGTCTGCTGGGCGGCGCTGGGTGAGGGCTCCCTCGAGTGGCGGACGGCAAGCGTCGGCCGCATCAGCTGGGGACCAAGTCGGAGCGCATCTACTTACGAGTACGAGCGCGGCCGCCTGCCTGACCGAGGACCTGCCAGCCATCTGCCCCCACCTCGACCCACCCGCTGGGGGAGGCCAAGCGGAGGCCCAAGAGGTTGGCCACTGCCCAGCGAGGCTAGCTGCCTGAGCCTCGGTTGGGCGGTGCACAACCGCTTCATCGCCACCGCTCGGGGGCTTGGGCCCACCGTGTTGGAGCACCGACGGCTGACCGAGGGGCGGGCCACCCGCATGGTCCAGACCTCGGAGACGCCGACCGTCCAAGATGCCCCTCGCTGCGAGGTGGTGCCGTCACTTTTCCAACGGTTGCTGGATGCGGCTGCGTCGCGAGACACCTCACGGCTGCAGCGAGACGAACTGGCTGCCGAGAGGACGGCGGCCTGGGGCCGTTCGGAAGGGGCATTGGCAGCACACCTGCGCCTGACTCGCTGGCGACTTCTCCTACATCGAGGCCAGGTGGTCGCCAGCTCCGCGCCCGTCGGCATGAGATTGGCATCGCCGCCGTCACAGCGGCTATGGCGATCGCGTACATCCCCCACCTGTGGGATTGCCACGCCCTCCATCCATGAGCACATCCTGGAAGGGGGAATCAACACCATGACCGGCGTCTACCTCCTGGGCACGAACCCAGCCGAGCGCGATCGGCTGAGCCGATGGCCCGTGACCTCGAAGGCGTGGGCATGCCACTGCCTAAGCAGCGTCGAGCTCGAATGCAACTGGCTGGAGCGGGCCTGCGCAGGCTCCGCATCGTGGCCCACCGGGAAGGGCGGGCCGGCGGAAGCTCGCGACCACCCGGAGCGAGCGCTCGCGCTGTTCCAGGAGCTCGACCACCCGCGCGGGGTGGCAGCGACGCTGCGCGCACGCGGTGAGTTCGGAGGCCCGATCAGCGAGACCGTCAGGGTCTTCGCCAAGTTACGGCTCGACACCATCCGTCACGGTCTCATGGCCAGCGCCCTGGCTTGGCCGTGAAGGAGGGGTGAACCAACATCGGCAACGTGGAGAATGCGGATGACAGCGCTACCCTCCGGAGGCCATGACCTGACTGGTGCCTGGGATGTGCACCTGACGTTCATAAGGGGGCCGCGACAAGGTGAGACCGAGACGGTTGAACTGAGGTTCCTGTGCCCAAACGTGATTCTCCACGCAGACAGGATCCGGCTGCCTGACGGCCAGCTGCCACGCGGTATCGGCGAGTGGGCCATCGACGACGACCAATTGTCCTATTGGTTCCATGTGGTCCTGACAGGACCCGACCATGTGCCCGAGAAGGTCGTCTGCGTCCATGCGCAGGGAAAGCTAGCACCCGACGGGAGAACCTTCACGGCTCTCGGCACTAGCGGCGTCTATCAGAGCGGTAGGCTGATCGCGACCCATCAGGTCGAGGTTCGTGCCGCTCGTGCGGACTACCACCGTAGTTGTGACTCATGAGGTGTCGTGACCGCCTCGGAGGGTGCAACGACGGTCGTGGCTGCACCGGGCATGCCAGCCTCTAGCTCGTCTCCACCATGACCACGCCAGGCGAAGCTCCAGCGAGCGCGTGGGCAGCGCCACCACCAGGCCACGGATCGCGGCCAGCCAGGCACGCGCTAGCACCGGCCAGGTGAGGTGGCGGTACCAGCTCGGCCAGCGGCAGACCTCGTGCTGGTCCAGCCTGGTGGTGAGCCGATGGATCTCGTGCCGTCGGATGGCGACGAGGTGGGCCTGGAGCCGGGCTCTCCGCCGCCCCTTTTGCCGGCAGCGGCTCGAGCCCGCTGGCTCCGGGAGATGGACCGCGAGAGCCGGCGCAGTGCGGTCAGGTTCCGTTGCCACGGGCCCGGGTTGGGCACCCGCTCGATGACCCCCTCGGGACCGGCCACGGTCGCCAACCGACGTGACGGCGATCGGGCTCGACCCGGATCGCCCCCGTACCAAGGGGGCAGCGGTCCCAAGGGGCTCCCCATCTCGGCCCTTGCGCTCGAGCCTGGGGAGCCCGACCCGCCGCCCGGTGATCTCGCCGGTCTTTCGATCCATGCACTCGGTCGCCTTCGCCCGGCTCCAGCGGGAGCGGAGCCCGGAGAACGAGGGCGGCTCTGCCGACTCACCGGTCCGAGACTCCCCACGAAGCCAGCTTCGTGGGGTATTCCTCTCCCGGTGGGCGTCGAGATCGGCCTCGAGGGTCCGGACCGCCCGGTTGGAGGCGAAGCGGCGTCCGCCCCACTGCCGCCGGGTGCCCTGCCACGGCTCCGGGGTGGGGCCCAGGGCGAACCAGAATGCCGGTAGCGTCCGGCCGTCGGGGACGGAGCACCTCCGCATCATCTCCCTCCCGGGGGGTCGCCACGGTCCGGACCGCATGACAAGCGGCCGAGCGCCGCCCGGAGCGCCGAGCACAGAGGCAGGTTGGGATCTCGGTCACCTCCCCCACCAGATCGTCATCGACCTCGGATGACCGCCGGCGCGACCTCCACCTCCTCGGCCCCGAGCCTGGCGAAGCGGCCTCGATGCTCGACCACGATGGTGGTCACGGACAGGTCACGCAGCCGGGCCAGGAACCTCCGACCTCTCCCCCTCAGCGCCGAGCCGATCTCGGTCACCATGCGCCCGACCGCAAAACCCGCG
>DATGLL010000125.1:0-4304 GCA_035294145.1 Candidatus Dormiibacterota bacterium
GGAAACACGACAGTGCTGCTGTTGAATTCGAGTTAGCGTTGTGGTGCGCCTGGAGGGAATCGAACCCCCTACCTTGCGGTCCGGAGCCGCACGCTCTATCCAGTGAGCTACAGGCGCGTCAGCGGAGGTAGTTTACCGCGCCCAGTTGAACTCATCGCCGCCCGGAGCAAGACCCCGGCCGGCGGCCGGGTCACGTCCAGCCAATACGTCGTACGGACGCCCACCGTGCCGTCCGTGACCACAAGCTGGCATGGGAGAGTTCCGACGCCACCTCCTGGCCAGCAACCACGGCCTGGGCGGCTCGCAGGGACTCCACCCCAGGGAGCGACGAGCCCCCATCCTCTCGCCCTGATCTTCGGCCAGCAGCCCGCCAGGCGGATGATCGCCCCACGGTCGGAGGAGCTGCCGACCACGTCGGTGCGTCAACACGCCTCAGGGTCCCATCGGGACGCGTCCCGATGGGGTGCTGCCCCTGGGGCGGTTGGACTGGATCTGCCGCCAGCGCTCGTAAGCGCTCATCGAGGAAGGCGGCGAAGGCGAGCACGTCGGTCCCGGCCTGGTCGAGGAGCCCCGAGCCGCCTCCCAGAAGCGCGCCTCGAGCTGCCCCACCACGCGCTGGCGCGGGATCCGCACCGCCCCGGCGCTGGCCTGGTCGAAGCTTGAGCGGGCCAGGGTCCACGGTCTGGGCCGACTTGGGGGGACCCCACGAAGCCGGCTTCGTGGGGAACCCCTGGGCACCCAGTTGAGGAGGGAGCGTAGGAGGCGCACCCGGCAGCGCTGCCAGCTGGCCTGAAGCAGGACCGCCACGATCCTCCGCTCGAGCCCCAGATGAGCCGATGACCCGCCCAACCCCGCTGCCCAGGCCACCAGCCCACGCCGGAAGCTGATCCAGCTGGCCCCCCCTCAGGGTCCCCGTCGAGACGTGCCCCGATGGGGTGCCCATCCTCTGCCCTGAGCACCGCCCAGGAGCTCGCGCTGCCCGTCCGCCCCCGGTGGCGACGGCGGTGATCACCCACCCGGCCTCCCTCCCGGCAGCGCTGCGTCGGGCCATCGATCCACCCGTCGAGACCGGGATCGGTGTCCAGGGATCGGGAGCAGAAGGTCTCCACCAATCCAGCCCAGCTCCTCGGCCATCGCCGAGACCAAAGGGGCTGATCCCCTCAATGCCCAGGCACGGCTCTCGGCAGTCCGGAGAGGACGAGCCTGACGCCGACGCGGGATGGCCAGCTCCCCGTACCAACCCGGGTGTTCCACCCCCGGAGCCGGTCACCGTCGCCGGCCCCACAGCGGGCGCTGACCTCGGCCTCCATCAGCAGCCCGACCATCCCCTGCCGCAGGCCACTGAGCCGGTCGGGGTGGGCCTTGAGGTCTTCACGGACAGGTGCTGGGATCCATCCTGGGCACGACCATCGTGTCGTTCCTCTTCTTTTTTCTTTGTGAGCGGGATCTCCGAAGGAGGACCCGGTGGCCATCGTCGCCTCAGCGGGCTTGCCCGCCCCTCACTCGTCCACCGGGCCGCCCGTGGACGCTAACCGGCGACGTTCAGGCCGGAGCAGAAAGTGCAGTGACACGACCGGAACGGCGGCCGCGCTTCGAGGTGACGGCCAGGCTGGGTACAATCCTCAGGCAGGACCCCGAAGATCTCCTTGGGGACTGTGCGCCTGTAGCTCACCGGATAGAGCGCATGCCTGCGGAGCATGAGGTAGCAGGTTCGACTCCTGCCAGGCGCACCAGCAGGCCTTCTCCCGGCTCAGATCGTGTTCAGCTCGAACTCGGACCGGGCCACTCTCAACTCCGGCCCGGCCTCGCGCCGTTGTGGCCCAGGGGTCTGAGGCATGCGTTATCAGCAGGCCTTTTGTGTGGAATCCCGCTCCGAGGTCGCTCGCCATCCGGGTCCTGTCCGCGAGCGCAGCTGTGTTGCCTTGGCTTGAGACGGTGCCGACCAAGCAGAAACGGACGCATGGGCTCGCATCCGCCTCTTCGAACGGCTCGTGGTGGGGAATCGGATCCCTCCCGGCTCAAGCGGTTGGCGCGTGACTCCTGGAGGACTGCCAGGCCGCCGGCCCGGGCCCACGACCATTGAGTGTGACCTCCGTCCCCAAGTGGAGTGGGGCTTCCCGCTGGTGTGCCAGAGCGGGCATCGCCAACCCCGCCCAGCTCGACCAGCGCCAGGCAACCGCTTCGTGACCGATCTGCGGGCCCGCTCCAGGCCCCGAGGGCTGCTCTTCCCACCCCATCGCTAGTTCGTCACGACGGCCGGCCCCGTTCCCGCCTGGGGGACAAGGAGAGCAAGCCGGTGAACGACCGGGCCACCGGCCCAGGTCGCCCGAGCCCGGGGTCGAGATCCTAATCGAGGCCGAGGGTCCGGTTGGCTCAGCCCGGGACGCCTTGATCGTGCAAGTGCTGGACCGGTCCGGTATCCAGGTGGGCGAGTCGATGGAGCTTCGGGTCCAGCCCGGTTGGGCAGGAGGTAGGGCCCTTGGACGGCCGGTGCGAGCATCGGGTGGGGATCAGAGTGATCTGGAGGGGGGACCAGTGTCGGGCGCCATTCCTCTTTGATCACGTTGATCACGTAGCGGGCTGGAGTGATCCTAAGCGTGATCATGTCGGCTGGACGGGAAGGTCGGCGACACCGCCGCCGGCATATTGCGCGTCACAGACAGGGAGAGGCCACCTCGCAGATCTCTGAGTGGGAAGCCGAGGCGACCCCTCGGATGCCGACCAAGGCGCACCAATACGCAGCACGGTAGGAGCCGACGAGGTCCTCCGCCGGTACCCACGGATGGTCCGACCGTCGATCGGCCAGCGGGCGAGTCGCGCCCAGGAAGGCCTCGGCCAGGCTCGGTGCTGAGGCGGGGCTGACCGCCGCTCTCACGGGCGAGGATGGCATCGGACCGCCGCCCGCTGGCGGAGCGCCCGTCGTCGGGCGAGTGCGCCGCCTGGGCCTCCCTCCCTCGGAACAGGACCCGGATGCGTCGCGGTACCCACCGACGCAACGGGTGGTACGCACAAGCGTCCTGACGCAGCTGCTCCTCCGGCGAGCTGGCCCCAGCTCCTGCTCCGTCGATGGGAGCGACGACCTCGGAGAGCCCGCGGCGAACGAGGGCACAGCCCGCCGCCTGCAGCTCTGGGGTTCCCGATGACGGGGCAATCCCTCACCAGCCGTACCTCGATCGCCTCGACGATCTCGTTGCCGCGATCCAAGATCCGCCGACCCCGGGCGGTGAGGACCACTGGACGACGGTCGTGGCCGCATCGGGTGCGCTGGCGCTTGGCGCGTCTCCACCACGACCCCACCAGGCGAAGCTCCAGCTCGGCCAGCACCGGACCTCGTCCTGGTCCAGCCCGATCTCCCCCTTCGCCTCCTCGAGGCACGGCTCCGCGACCTACCGGGTCGCGGCCACCGTCGCCAGGTTCCGGAGCGTGACCTCGGTCGGGGCCAGGGCCGGGGAGGAGGCGAGGTCGTTGGGGTCGCCGAGCAAGCGGCGGGTGAGGAGGGCACCCCATCGGGACGGGTCCCGATGAGGACCCCACCGACGGCCGCTCGGTCCAGACCGGCGTGGTCATAGGACCACGAGCACCTCCCCGCGACCGTGGCGCTCGATGATCTCCCGCAGGCGAGGCGCATCGCCGCTCGTCCCCGCTCCCCCAGCGCCTCGGCCCCCCTGCGTCCAGGCGTGCTCCAGCCTGGCGATGGCCTGCTCCGGCTGGGTCGGGAAGCCGACCCCCTCCGGGACCTTGGCCCTGGCCCGGCACGCCGGGTCACCGGGCCCCGGGCGGCTCCCGGCGCCGGTCCAGGAGCCCGTGCCCACGTGAGGTGGCATTGGTCAGGAGGACCCCGATCCGGCAACGCTCGACCTCGCTGGCCGTGCCGCAGCCCTGCCGCGGCACCCCCACCGAGGCCACCCCCTTCTTCAGGGGCTCCCCATCGAGGGGTCCCCATCGGAGCGAGCTCCGATGGGGTGCCCCGAGGCACGTCTCGATGGGATCCCCCAGGCAGCCGGTCTCGTCCAGGGCACCGATCCCCTCCGGGGTCACCGAAGGGCTCGCGCACGAAGGCCTGGAGACGGTCTGGGGCGGCATGACATCCGTTGCCGCTGAGTAAGCGATAGTCTCACGCGGCACCCCTCACGGGGTTGCCCTTGCGGGCTTCGCGCTTCCCCGCCGCGTGCCCGGGAGGCCCGGGTCTTACCGCGGCTCTGCGCTTCACGAAGGCTCCAACTGAGCCTACGGGCGGGGCCCCCACCAAGCCAGCTTGGTGGGGTGCCCCGGGCGAGTACCTCGCCAGGTTGATCGCGGCGTTC
>DATGLL010000126.1:0-11684 GCA_035294145.1 Candidatus Dormiibacterota bacterium
GGCGGTCCAGGAGGGGCGCGCCGTCGGGCGGATCGTGACCGAGATCGGCTCGGCGTTGAGCGGGAAGCGTCGGCAGCTCCTGGCCCTGCTGCGGGAGGCGACCGTGACCACCATCGTGGTCGAGCATCGGGACCGCCTCGCGCGGCTCGGGGCCGAGGAGGTGGCGGCCCCGGGACGGCGATTGGGGGTGGTCGATCCTTCCGAGCTCGCCTTGGACCCCACGCCGGAGCAATGGCAGGCCATCCGGCGGCAGGGGGGCGGCGCTCCGCCTCCAACAGGGCGCTCCGAACCCTCGAGGCCGATCTCGACACCGACCGGGAGCGGGGTGCCTCACGAAGCCGGCTTCGTGGGGACCCGGTGAGGCCCGGGCCTCCCGGGCACGCGGCGAGGAAGCGCGAAGCCCCCGAGGGCAACCCCGTGAGGGGTGCCGCATGAGACGATCGCTTGCTCAGCGGCAACGGTCCGGTCCATCTCTCCTTTCCCTGGCCTGTCTCGGGGTTCTGTGAGCTGTATGGGACGATGCCCGATGACGGCAGCCCCCACCGCTGCCACGGTTGGCACGTTCCCCGCAATGGGGATAGTGACAACGTGCGAGGTCAGGAGCTCATCGCCCCGCTGAGGGCCGCTGCCCTGGGATGCTCGATCCAGGGCGACTGGCGGCAGCGCTTGGCGCCCCGCCGTTCGCGGATGGGCGGCTCCCGGAGGACCTGACCCACGAGCAGGGGGCCGGTGCTGGGCCATGAGCCCAGCCGCCCTGCGACTGGCCGTCCGGGACCAGGTGGCGATCACGGGCCATCTCTACGAGGTCCCCCCGGTGGCGAGCAGCGGCAGGCGGCGGCCCTGCCCAGCTGCTCGGCCTCGCTGCTGGACCTCCTCTGTCACCGGCTCGGGGTGCGGCCCGAGTCGGTGACCTACCCCACCCTGACGTGGGAGCCAGCAGCCGAGGCGCGGGATGGTCCGCTGCAGGCCCACGCCTTGGTCGTGCTCCTGGAGGAGGGGGAGCGGAACGCAAGCCAGGAGCTGACCTCGCCCTACGTGCCGGTGCTCACCGACCTGGCCGCTGCCCACGACCAGCGTGGCGACCTCGAACGTGCCTGCGGGCTCCTGCACCGGCTGTTCCGCTCGTCGACCGAGTCCGGATCCCGAGAAGGCGGCACGGGTGTGGCGGTCCGCCGCCGCCCCTTGGACCGCTGGACGGATACGGCGGCGCGCCGGCTGGACGATCGCCTGCCATAGCTCACGATCCAGAGGTGGGCTACATCGACGACCTCGCCCGAGCGATTCGTGAGCGGGTGGACCGGGCATCCTGCCCGAGAGCGACGTCGGGCCGCCCCGCTCGGATCTACGCGGTACTGGAGCTGGCCAAGGGCACCCGAGGTCACCGCCGAGGACGTGCACGATGCCTGGCCGTCTGGGAGTGCGAGCGGAGACCGGGGCGCCTGGCGCTCGTGCCCCTCGAGCAGCTCCCACGGGAGGTCCACCGACTCGACGACCCCTTCCGTTCCGTTGACGGCTATCCACGCCGTTGTCCGGGATCACTCCCTGACGCGATGGCAGGCGACTCCTCCGCTCGACGGGATCTTGCCCGCCTCTGGTCGGGGCAAAGGTGCTCACCTCCTTTTCCGAGACGCCGGGCGGGGATGCCGGAGAGGCCGGCTCGGCGTCGACGGCGCGGGTGGGACGGCGTCGCCGGGATGCCTGGAGGCCGGCACCTCGCCGAACGTTGTCCCCTCAGGGGGGAGGGGACCGTCGGTCTGAGCTTCTCAAGGTTGGAGTCCGCCCTGTGGGCACAGCGCGGGAAGGGATGGCGGTGGGCCTTTCACCCCAGTATTGAAAGAGGGCTGAGAGAACCCGGGAAGGGCACCCCTGCAGGTTGAGACAGGTGGAGAGGAGATCGTGAGCGCTCGTTCCCGAGACGCGGTGGTGGTCGGCTCCGGCCCCAACGGGCTGGCCGCGGCGGTGGCCTTGGCCGAGGCCGGAAGGTCGGTGCTGGTGGTGGAAGCAGCCGATGAGCCTGGCGGCGGCCTGCGCACCGCCGAGTTGCTGGAGGCCGGGTTCCGGCACGACATCTGCGCGACGGTGATGGCGATGGCCTCGGTCTCGCCTTTCCTCTCCCGGTTCCAGCTCGACCTCGTCGTGCCACCGGCGGCGCTGGCCCATCCCCTGGACGACGGTCGAGCGGTGGTGCTGGAACGGTCGGTGACGGCGACGGCGGAGCGCTTGGGGCCCGACCGACGCGCCTACCAGCGGCTGATGCAGCCTCTGGTGGCCAGGGCCGCTGAGCTGGCCGCGGACGTCCTGGGGCCCCTCCGGCCCCCGCGACATCCCCTGCTCCTGGCCCGCTTCGGGGCCCTGGGGCTGCTGCCCGCGGCCCGGCTGGCCCGGATGCTGTTCAGCGGGGCCGAGGCCCGGGCGTTGTTCGCGGGAGCCGCCGCCCACAGCATGCTCTCACTTCATGAGCCGGTCAGCGCAGCCATTGGCCTGGTGATGCTGGTCACCGCCCATGACGGCGGCTGGCCGCTGGCGAGAGGTGGTTCCTCGGCCGTGGCCGATGCCCTGGTCCATCGGCTGCGCGGGCTGGGGGGCGAGATCCGGTGCGGTGTTCGGGTCAGCTCGGTGGAGGAGCTGCCCCCCTCCGGCGCCGTACTCCTGGACCTGGTCCCCCGGGGGGTGCTCGAGGTGGCCGGCCACCGCCTGCCCGGCCGCTACCGGCGGGCGCTGGCGCGGTATCGGCACGGGCCCGGTGTCTTCAAGCTGGACTGGACGCTGCAGGGGCCGATCCCCTGGCGAGCTCCGGAGTGCCGGCGGGCGGCGACCGTCCACCTGGGCGGGACGTTGGAGGAGATCGCGGCGGCCGAGCACGAGGTGGCCGCCGGTCGCCATCCTGCGCGGCCGTTCGTCATCCTGGTCCAGCCGACGTTGTTCGATCCCTCCCGAGCGCCCGCCGGCCGCCACGTCGCCTGGGCCTACTGCCACGTCCCCAACGGCTCCGATCGCGACATGACCGCGGCCATCGAGGCCCAGGTCGAGCGCTTCGCCCCTGGGTTCCGTGACCTGATTCGGGAGCGGGGTGCGGTCGGGCCACGCCAGATGGAGCGCTGGGAGCCCAACTGCGTGGGGGGCGACGTCAACGGCGGCCGCCAGGACCTACGTCAGCTGTTCTTCCGACCCGCTGTGCGCTGGACGCCTTATGCCCTCCCTGTCCCCGGGCTCTTCATCTGCTCAGCGGCCACGCCCCCGGGGGGTGGGGTCCACGGCATGTGCGGCTGGCACGCGGCCAGGGCGGTGCTGAGGAGCTAGCCATGGACTGGCTGCAGGCGCCCGACGAGTGGCTGGCCCGCTTCCTCTTCCAGCGCCTGTTGGGGGCGATCTATCTGGTCGCCTTCTTGGTCACCGTCAACCAGTTCCCTGCCCTCCTGGGCGAGCGAGGGCTGCTCCCCGTCCCCACCTTCCTGCGCCAGGTCCCCTTCCGGCGGGCTCCCAGCCTCTTCCATCTGATCGGCTACTCGGATCGGCGCCTGCTGGCGGTGGGCTGGACGGGGGTGATCCTGGCCGGGGCGACCGCGATCGGGCTGACCGAGCTGGCGCCTTTCTGGCTCAGCATCCTGATCTGGCTGGTGCTGTGGGGCCTCTACCTCTCGATCGTCAACGTGGGCCAGACCTTCTACAGCTTCGGTTGGGAGTCGCTGCTCCTCGAGGCGGGGTTCCTGGCCGCTTTCTTGGGCTCGGGCCCGACCGCACCGCCGGCGCTGGTGATCTGGCTCCTGCGGTGGCTCCTCTTTCGGGTCGAGTTCGGCGCCGGCCTGATCAAGATGAGGGGGGACCCCTGCTGGCGTGAGCTCACCTGCCTCGACTACCACCATGAGACCCAGCCGATGCCGAATCCGCTGAGCTGGTACTTCCATCACCTCCCCCGGCCGCTGCATCGGCTCGAGGCCCTGGGCAACCACCTCGTCCAGCTGGTGGCCCCCTTCGGCCTCTTCGCGCCCCAGCCAGTGGCCACCGTGGCGGGGGCAGCCATCGTCCTCACCCAAGGCTGGTTGGTGCTGAGCGGCAACTTCTCCTGGCTCAACCTGCTCACCATCACCCTCGCGGTGAGCGCCTTCGACGACGCTGCGTTGGGCCACCTGTTGCCGTTGCGACCGGCCGGTCTGACGCCGCTGCCCCCGTGGTGGCAAGTCGCCGTCGTGGCCCTGACGCTGCTGGTGGCGGGGCTCAGCTGGTGGCCGATCCGGAACCTGCTCTCTCGCCATCAGCTCATGAACTACAGCTTCAACCCTCTCCACCTGGTCAACGCCTATGGGGCCTTCGGCAGCGTCACCCGGGAGCGATTCGAGATCGTCATCGAGGGCACGGCCAGCCGGAGGCTGGATCCCTCGGTGGAGTGGCGGGAGTACGAGTTCAAGGGCAAGCCCGGCGACCCGCGCCGACGTCCGCCGCAGGTGGCACCCTACCACCTGCGCCTGGACTGGCTGATGTGGTTCGCCGCCCTCTCGCCTCCCCGGGCCGAGCCCTGGCTGGTGCCCCTGATGGCCCGGCTCCTGACCGGCGACCGGGCGACGTTGAGGCTCCTCCGCCACAACCCCTTCCCGGACGACCCACCGGTCTTCGTGCGGGCGCGGCGCTTCCAGTACCGTTTCACCACCTGGGCCGAGCGGCGGGAGACGGGGGCCTGGTGGGTGCGTTGGCCGGTCGGCGTGTACCTGCCCCCGATGCGGCTTGAGCCGTGACGCTGGGGCGAGCTTGTCGATTCGACGACCTCAAGGCCAAATCTCTGTCCTTCGCGCCACATCAGTGCCCGCGAGGAATGGCTACGCTACGCAGGTGGTGAACGACGGGAGGGAAGCCCCGTGCTGAGGGCGGCCGCCGACGGCCCGGTGGCCGAAGGTCAGCTTCTCTGGGAGGCTCCGCCGGAGCGGAAACGGGCCTCCAACCTGGTACGGTACCAGCGCTGGCTGGAGGCCGAGCGTGGGCTCCGGCTCGAGACCTACGAGCAGCTCTGGCGCTGGTCGGTCGAGGACCTGGAGGCGTTCTGGACGTCGGTCTGGGACTTCTTCCAGGTCGAGTCGCGCACCCCCTATCGGTCGGTGCTCGAGGGGCAGACGATGCCTGGCGCCCGTTGGTTCGTGGGGGCCGAGCTCAACTTCGCCGAGCACATCTTCCGGCACGCATCCGAGGACCGTCCGGCGCTGGTCCACAAGCGCGAGGGTCGCCCGGTGGGCGAGGTCTCCTGGGCCGAGCTCGGTCGCCAGGTGGCGAGCCTCGCGGCCCAGCTGCGTGCGATGGGCGTGGGGCGCGGGGATCGGGTGGCCGCCTACCTGCCCAACATCCCGGAGGCGGTGATCGCCTTCCTGGCCTGCGCCAGCCTTGGTGCCATCTGGTCATGTTGCTCCCAGGACTTCGGGCCCCGGAGCGTCCTCGATCGCTTCCGCCAGATCGACCCCAAGGTGCTCGTCACCGCTGACGGCTACCGCTACGGGGGTCGGGCCTTCGATCGCATCCCGGTGGTGCGCGAGCTGCAGCGGGCGCTTCCCAGCCTGGAGCGGACGCTGGTCGTCCCCAACCTTGATTCGGAGGCCGATCTGCGGGGGCTCCGCGCCACCCAGCCCTGGGATCTCTCTGGGGGCGGGGCGCTGGAGTTCGAGGCGGTGCCCTTCGACCATCCCCTCTGGGTGCTCTACAGCTCCGGGACCACGGGGATCCCCAAGGGCATCGTCCATGGCCACGGGGGCATCCTGCTCGACCTCCTGGTGGCGCTCGGCATCCACTTCGACCTGAAGCCGGAGGATCGTTTCTTCTGGTTCACGACCACCGGCTGGGTGATGTGGAACATCGTGGTCTCAAGCCTCCTCCTTGGCTGCACCGCGGTCCTCTATGACGGCTCGCCCGGGCATCCCGAGGTGGACGCGCTCTGGGGGCTGGTGCCGGAGGCAGGGATCACGTTCTTCGGCACCAGCGCGGGGTACATCGGGGCCTGCGCCAAGGCCAACGCCGAGCCGGGGCGGCGCTTCGATCTCAGAGGGCTGCGCTCGATCTGCTACACCGGCTCGCCGCTGGCGCCGGCACTCTGGGCCTGGTCCTACCGGCACGTGGCCGAGGACGTCTGGTTCTCGGCCGTCAGCGGCGGGACCGACGTCTGCGGGCCGTTCGTGGGCGGGGTGCCCACCCTCCCGGTGCGAGCGGGCCGATTCCAGTGCCGATGCCTGGGGGCCAGCGTTGAGGCCTTCGACGAGGCGGGTCGCTCAGTGGTGGACGAGGTGGGGGAGCTGGTGGTGACCAAACCACTGCCCTCGATGCCTCTCTACCTGTGGAACGACCCCTCGGGCGAGCGCTACCGCGAGAGCTACTTCGCCGTCTACCCCGGGGTCTGGCGGCACGGAGACTGGATCAAGATCACCCCTGAGGGCGAGGCGGTCATCTACGGCCGGTCTGATGCCACCTTGAACCGCATGGGCGTCCGCATCGGCTCGGCCGAGATCTACCGGGTGGTCGAGGACCTCCCCGAGGTGGTGGATAGCCTGGTGGTCGACCTCACCGCTCTCGGGCGGGAGGGCTTCATGCCGCTCTTCGTGGTGCTGAGGGAGGGCGTCTCCCTCGACGCCGCCCTTGAGGAGCGCATCCGGGCTGCGCTGCGCCGGGACCTCTCGCCGCGGCACGTGCCCGATGCCATCTTCGCGGTCCCGGAGATCCCGCGCACGCTGAACCAGAAGAAGCTGGAGGTGCCGGTGCGCAAGATCCTGCTCGGCACGCCGCCGAGCCAGGCGGTCGACCGCGACGCCATGAGCAACCCTGACTCGCTTCACGCCTTTGTCGAGCTGGGGGAGCGACTCCGCGAGCGCCGGCCGTGAGCCGACCGCTGGGATGCGGCTCGCCGGCCCTTAGCCTCATCCACGTCCCGCTCGGAGGTCAGTCATAGGGATGGACGTCCTGGACGAGTACATCGAGAGGTACCGCAGCTGGGGTCGTTGGGGCTCCGACGATCAGGCCGGCACCACCAACTACATCACCCCTGACAAGGTGACGGCCGCCGCTGCCCTGGTGCGCACCGGCGAGGTCGTCTCCCTGGCCATGAACTTCGACCAGGGCGGCCCCCAGACCGGGGCCATGGGGCGGTTCAACCCCCTACGCTACTCGGTGGCCACGGGGACCGATCACGTGGAGGGGCGCCAGGGCTGGGCGGGCCGGCCCCTCCCGCGGGAGATGGGCTACGCCGACGACACGGTGGTGCTCCACCTGCAGTCCGCCACCCACTGGGATGCGCTGTGCCACATCTTCCACCGAGGTCGGATGTGGAACGGCTACTCGGCGGAGGAGGTCAGCGCCCGGGGCGCCGAGCGCAACGGGGTCGAGCACCTCAAGGATCGCCTGGTGGGTCGTGGGGTCCTGCTCGACATCCCTCGGTACAAGGGCGTCGAGCACCTTGAGCGCGGCTACCCGGTCACCGTCGAGGACCTGGAGGGAACCGCGGCCAGCCAGGGCGTCGAGGTCCGTGAGGGGGACATCGTGCTGCTGCGCACGGGCGAGATGGCGCGCTGCCGACGCGAGGGATGGGGGAGCTACGCCGGTGGCGATGCCCCAGGCTTGAGCTTCTACACCATCCCCTGGATCGCGGAGAAGCGGGTGGCGGCCATCGCCAGCGACACCTGGGGGGTGGAGGTTCGCCCCAACGAGCTGCCTGACAGCTTCCAGCCCCTGCACATCGTCACCGTGGTCTACATGGGGCTCTTGCTGGGCGAGATGTTCGACCTCGACCGCCTCGCCGAGGTGTGCGCGGCCGATGGTCGCTACGAGATGTTGTTCGTGGGCCCTCCCATCCCGGTCACGGGCAGCGCCGGCTCGCCCCCCTGCCCGGTCGCCATCCGCTGAGTCGAGGCCTGGCCAGGTCGTGAAGACCTGGCCAGGCTGCGAGAGGGGGTTGTCGATCGTCGCCGCCAGCCCCTGGGGTAGCCGGGGCCCGGTGGGGTGGCGGGCTCAGGCCGGCGGGATCACGGGCAGGAGGAGGTAGGAGGCTCGCTCGCCGCCGGTGTGGAGGGTGACGTCGCCGCCGAAGACCTCGGGAGGGCGATCCTCGGGATCGGCGTGCAGGAAGGGGCCGCAGCCACGTGAGGCGTAGGCGAAGCTGCGGGCGAACTCGTCCAGCTCCCCCTCGTACTCGTAGTCCTTGCCGCGCACGGTGAGCGCCACCCGGTACCCAGGCGGCACCACGATGCAGGTGGGCCAGATCTCGACGTCCAGCTCATAGACCACCCCCGGCGTCAGTGGCTCCACTCGGTCGTGGGTGTGGTAGGGGCGGTAGGGAAGGCTGCGCTCCGGGTCCAGCCTGCGGTGGGAGGCACGGAGCCATCCCTGGGCGATGGGGGTGTTGGGGTCGAGCGCGCCCTGAAAGACGACCTCCCGGCCCTGGGGGTCGAAGACCCGCACCACCAAGAAGAGGTCGGCGTCGACGGTGGAGGAGCTGATGAACAGCTTGGCGGCGATGGGGCCGGTGATCTCCATCTCCTGCGCTAAGGGGGGAGTGGAGAAGGTCACGCCATCGCCCAGACCGGCGTAGGTCACCTGGGCGGCCGCGCTCGGCGCGTGCAGGCCCAGGCTCAGGCCGCTCGCGTCCAGGTAGTAGCGCGTCCACCGGGTGCGAGCCAGCGGCCACTCGTGCTCATGGCGCTCGACGAAGCGACCGTCGGCGTGGCGAACCTGGAGGCGGACGCGTGGCTCCCGCTCCCAGCCGGTGTCCTCCCCCTTGAGGAAGTGGCCGAAGAAGCGCTTTTGGAGCCCGACTCCGTAGTCGGTGTAGAAGGGCGCCCAGTGGGTGCCCCCGTGGACCTCCAGCCACTTCTGCTCCGAGGCCGCCTGGGTGAAGGCCTCGAAGTTGCCCCGGGGATGCAGCCCTTGTCCACCCCAGTTGGCGGCGGAGAGGAAGGGAACCCGGACCCGGGACCAGTCCGCCGATCGCTCGCGGTGCCAGTCGTCGGCGAGCGGGTGGCGCTTCACCTCCGCGGGCAGGTCGACTCGGTTCCTCGCCAGCTCCTCGTCGGGGAGCGTGACCGGCCCGGCCACCGACTCGCCGGTGTTGGGGTTCTTGCGCGCCCGCTCGCCCAGGCCGTACTGCACGCTGGCGACCTGGCGAGGGTACCAGGTGCTGACGAACTGGCACAGGATGCCGCCGTGGTAGGTGGTGTCGCGGTAGAAGTCGGCCGCCCCCTCCCAGGGGATCATAGCCGCCAGGTGTGGCGGTTGTAGCCCTGCCACCTGCCACTGGTTCATGGCGTAGTACGAGATCCCGCAGAGGCCGACCTTGCCGTTGCTCCAGGGCTGCTCCGCGGCCCACTCGATGCAGAGGTAGAGGTCGCGGGTCTCCCGGCCCGACCAGCAGTCGATGACCCCCGGCGACCAGCCGGCGCCACGCGAGTCGACACGTACGATCGCGTACCCGTCCGGCACCCACTTCTCGGGGTCGACCACCTCCCAGTTCTGGTAGCGGTTGGTCGATCCCCGGGCGACGTCGGGATGGTCACGGACCATCTTCTCCCACTGCTGGGGGTAGCCCTCCTGGAAGGCCAGGCCCTTGGCGTAGGGGCCGTAGGTGAGGATGACAGGGTAGCGGCCCTCGGTCACCGGCCGATAGACGTCGGCGCGCAGCACGATCCCGTCGTCCATGGGGATGGGGACGTGCCACTCGATGCGCATCCCGTCTCGGATCTCGCTCCGTGGCTGGACCTCGACCGCCTGGCTCATGGCTCCTCCCTCCAGAATGGTGAGCTGGTCCTGGGTACCCTCCCCCTCTGCGTCCCCATTATCACGACGGCTGGATGAGCGCACAATGTGTGACATCACCGTCTCGGGGCTCCCATCCGGTGCGCATCAACATTGAGTTGACCGCTCGGAGCTCTCACAATCACGGTGGTCGTGGTGGGCCGTAGAGCTTGAGCACTCAGGAGGAGATGGTGGGCAAGGAAGGCTGGAGCGTGAGCGGGTCCATCCCCCGGCCGGTCGATCGGGGGCAGTTCGTGACCCTCCTCAACCGGCACCTTGTGGTCGATCCGGCCCGGACGGCCGTGGTCACCATCGACTGCCATCGCGGCCACCTCGACCCGGAGGTGGCGACCATGCCAGTGGCCCCGGAGGTGGCGGCCCGGGTGGTGGCGCAGGTGCGGCGGCTGCTTGAGTTCGCGCGTGGCCGTGGCCTGCCGGTGATCCACGTCCTCCTCCAGAACCGGGTGCTGCCCGACGGGGTCCCCGAGCCGATGCACAACCCCTTCTGGCGCGCGGTCGAGGAGGTAGGCGAGATGCTGACCCCGGAGCGCGAGAGCACCATCAGCCGCCACAACCTGGTTGGCTCGGTGCAGACCGAGCTGATGCCGGAGCTGGGGCCGGCGCCCACCGACATCATGGTCACCACCAAGCGTCGCCTCTCGATCTTCCGGGACACGGACCTCGACCTTACCCTGCGTGAGCTCGGTGTCGACACCCTGGTGCTGGTCGGGATCAACACCAACACCTGCGTGCTGTGCGCCGCCTTCGAGGCGCTGAACCGTGACCTCCGGGCGATCGTGGTGGCGGATGGGGTGCATTCCATGTACGGCGACGACCTCCACGCCTTCGCCCTGCAGAACGTCGCCCGGTGCCTGGGCTGGGTGCTGACCGTCGATCAGGTGATCGAGAAGGTGGAGCAGGGCCGCGTCCGCGAGGCCGCGTCTGTCTAGTCGGGTGTTCGACCTGGGGGTGGAGGGGGGGACGGTCGTCACCTCCCGAGGTCGGTCGCGGCTCCACGTCTACGTCCAGGGCGGCCGTGTTGCCCTGCTCACCGGCGAGCCTCAAGCGGCCCAGGAGCGGGTCGACGCCTCGGGTCTGCTGGTGATGCCAGGGATGGTGGATGCGCACGTCCACTTCATGGATCCCTCGGCGCAGGAGCGCGAGGACTTCCCGTCCGGCAGCGCGGCGGCCCTCCGGGCCGGTGTGACCACCGTCCTCGAGCACACCCACTCAGGGCCGGTGCGGACCACGGAGGAGCTCCGGGAGAAGCGTCGCTACCTGGCTTCCCGTTCCCGGGTTGACTTCGGTCTGGGGGCGCACGCCTGGACCGGGAGGGCGGGCGAGGTTACCGGCCTTTGGCGGGCGGGGGCGGCCTTCGTCAAGGCCTTCACCTGCACCACCCATGGGGTGCCGGGCCTGCCCCCGGCGGAGCTGCTCGCCCTGCTCGAGGAGGTGGCGGCCGTGGGCGCGGTCTGCCTCGTCCACTGCGAGGAGGAGTCCCTGATCGCAGCCGCCGAACGCCGCCTACGTGAGGCCGGCCGCGCCGACGGGGGGGTGATCTCCGCCTGGCGGGGCCGGGAGGCGGAGCAGGTGGCGGTGGCGTCCACCACCCTGCTCGCCCGCCTGACCGGGGCCCGGGTGGTGATCGCGCACGCGAGCTGCCCCGAGGTGGTGCGGCTGGCCGGTCGCGAGCGGGCAGCAGGGGCGCCGGTCGCGGTCGAGACCTGCCCGCAGTACCTGACCCTGATGGAGGCCGAGGCCCTGGAGCACGGTCCCCTCCGGAAGTTCACGCCCCCGGCGCGGGCCCGCGGCGAGCGAGACCTCGACGCCATGTGGCAGGAGGTGGCGAGCGGGGGGGTCGACTACGTGGCCTCCGACCACGCCCCCTCCACCCTCGAGCAGAAGCGGGCGGGCTCGATCTGGGAGGTGCCCTT
>DATGLL010000127.1:0-36762 GCA_035294145.1 Candidatus Dormiibacterota bacterium
GCGATCTCCTCCAGCTCGACGTTGGGGTCGATGTTGCGGTTGAAGAGGAGGATGACGAAGGCCACGGCGGCCACCCCGACCAGGAAGACCAGGAGGGCGGCGGTGGCGCCCAGGGTCTGCAGGATCCAGCTCGCGGCCAGGGTGTAGACCACGAACCCGGCCCAGACCCACTGGCCGACGAAGTTGGAGCCGGTGCCGCGGACCCGGGTCGGGAAGGACTCCATGATGTAGGTGATGGCGCAGCCGTAGATGCCGTAGGCGAAGAACCACCACAGCGAGTAGAGGAGGCCGAAGCTGAGGGCGGTGGTGCCCAGGAAGGTGACCAGCACCCCCATCCCGATCCCGATCCCGTAGAAGATCGCCATGGCGTTGCGGCGGCCGATCATGGTGCCGAGGTAGGCGCAGGTCAGGTAGCCGACGACCGCGACCGCGGTCACGATCACCCCGATCAGCTGGATGGCGGACTGGGAGATGCCGCGCTGGGCGGCGATGGTGGGCAGGTAGGTGGTGGCCCCGGCGTTGGCGATGTTGACCACAAAGAACCAGAGCGAGAGCCAGAAGGTGCGGGCGCGGACGTCCTTGAAGAAGAGCTGGCGCAAGGGCGAGTGCACCGCCTCCTGCTTGTTCATGGCGAAGCGGGTCTCGATCTTGGTGGCGGCCTCCTCGAGGGCCCCCATCCCGACCCCGGCGGCGGCCCGGCGGGCCTCCCGGCGCACCCGAAGCAGCTCCGCCGAACGATCCGGCTCGCGGACGAAAAGACGCAGGTAGAGGACGAAGAGGGCGGGCAGGAGCCCGATGAAAAACAGGCCCCGCCAGCCGATCCGCTCGATGGCCACCAGAGAGATGCCCGCGGACAAAAACCAGCCCAGGGGGTAACCGATCTGGGCCAGGGCCACCAGCATGCCCTTGCGTCGCCCGGGCACGGACTCGATGTTCATCACCTGGCTGGTGAAGTTCTCGGCGGCGGCCCCGGCCGAGGCCACTACCCGCCCCGCCAGCAGGGAGCCGAAGCCCAGGCTGACCGCGCTGATGACGCTGCCCAGGGCCGTGGCCAGCAAGGTCAGCTGGAAGATGGGCTTGCGCCCGAAGAGCTCCATCAGCGGCCCCACCGCGAAGGTCGCCGCCCACCCGGAGATGTACAGGGCCAGGTAGATGACGGAGACCTGCGAGAGGCCGATGTGGAAGTCCTTCTGCACGTACGGGTAGGCCCAGGTGAAGAAGGACTGGTCCATGTTGGCCAGCGTCCACCCGATCAGCGAGGTGACCACGATCAGCCGAGCCTGGGCGGTGAGGAAGGGACGTCCTCCCCCTCCGAGCACCTTCGGCTCGGCGGCGACACCGGTTGATGCCATATATCCCTCTCTCCTTTCTCAGGTTCCTCCGTGAATTGAGACTGGTGGTGGCTTAGGTCATGGCTTCCTCTCGTTGAAGAACTTCGCTGCGCACGAGTTCGGCCGCCTGCACCATCGTGCGCAGCTTGTTGAAGGCGATCAGACGGGGCAGCACCCGCATGCCGCAGTCGGTGGTGAAGCACACGCGCTCGGCCGGCACCACCGCCAGCACCTTGCGCATGCGCTCGGCCACGGTCTCGACGCTCTCGATCTCGGTGGTGCGAACGTCGATCACCCCGGCTGCGACCTCTCGATCTGGGGGCAGGGTGCTGAGCACGCCGACATCGGACATGTCACGAAGGGCGAAGTCGAGCACGAACTGCTCCACGTTGGCCCGATAGAGGAGGGGAAGGATCTCCTGAAGCTGACCGCCCCACAGGGACTGGTTGCTGCTGCCGTAGGCCGTCCCGAGGCAGAAGTGCCAGGCGATCTTCGCGTCCACGCCCTCAAGGGTCCGATTGATGACGTCGACCACCCATTGGGCATCGCCAACGTTGCCGGTCATCACCGGCAACCATGCCCCCAGGTCCTCGAGCTGGAGGAAGGTGGCGCCCGCCTCGACCAGCTCGCGCAGCTCGGCGTTGAAGACCGGGATCAGGTCCTCGGCCAGGGCACGCTGATCCCGGTAGAAGCAGCCGGGGGCGTCGTAGTGCACGTGGAAGCTCAGGTTGATCGGACCCGCCCCCACCGAGACCTTCAGGGGCCGGGTGGCGTACTGCGCGGCGATGAGGAAAAGCTCGGCCAGCCGGGTGGGGCCGCGACCCACCCGGCCCACCGTGGTCGTGCCCCCCCAGTTGTTGAACAGCGACGCGTCCTTGGCGTCGACCTGCCCGGACTGTGCCACTGGGCTCCGCATCTTGTTCGGGTAGAAGCCGGGAAGGCGCTCGTACCAATACCAGACGAAGGAGCCGATCGAGCCACCGTAGTCGTCGAAGTACATCTGCCCGTCGGTGACGATGTCCAGGCCCGCGGCCTCCTGCTCACGGATGACGATCGCGGTGGCGTCGGCGTAGGCCTGGGCGTGCTCCTCGAGCTTGAACGCGTGCTGGATGTCCTGCCCGTGCAGCTGGTGCTTGAACCAGAGCGGGCGAGGGTAGGAGCCGACCATGGTCACGGGGAGCAATCGCTCCGTCACCTTCCGCATCTCCACCTCCTGGATCACGTCCGCCCGGTCGTGTCGGCCGCCGGGCGCAGGGGTACTGCAGCGCGAGAGGACGCCTCCGCGTGACGGAAGTAGTCACGGGCGGCGGACTCAATGTGACGTCGCATCGCCCCCTCGGCCCGGTCCGGGTCGTGGGCGGCGAGCGCGGCGATGATGGCCTCGTGCTCCTCACGAGAATGCTGCCCGCGGGCGGGCACGAAGAGCGGAGTGAAGATCGTGAGCCCGATCCAGAGCTGGTTGATCAGGGAGATCAGGGTCGGCATCTGGCTGGCCTCGTGGATCTGCCGATGGACCTGGGCGTTGAGCTCCACGGTCAGGCCGGCATCGCCCTCGGCGATGGCTCGGTTCATGCCGTCCTGGATGGCCCGTAGGCTGGTCAGCTGGCGGTCGGAGATCACGGTCGCGGCGAACCGAGCGGCGGCTGACTCGAGCAGCGCCCGCAACGTGTAGTTCTCCCTGACCTCGTCCAGGGAGAAGCGACGAACCGCGACGCTCCGGTCCGGTTGCTTCACCAGCAGGCCCTCGATGACCAGCCGCTGCAGGGCCTCCCGGACCGGCTGGCGGCTTACCCCCAGGGAGGCGGCCAACTCCTCCTGGCGCAGGCACTCGCCGGCCGGCAGCGACCCGTCGAGGATGCGCTGGCGGATGACGGCGGCGACGAACTGGGCAGCCGACTGCCCAAGGGCAACGTCGCTCGCGGGCACCGCTCGGCCCGGCCCGTCGCCGCGAGGCGGGAAGGCGGCCTGCGGATTCCTGGGTCCTTGCATGATTGGATCCAAGAATCCGCTATTCTGCAGACGTTGTCAACGACATCCTTGAGAGGAGCGGTGGTGGGAGCGGCCCAGGATCATGGGGCGGGCGGCCACGGCCAGCCGGCGACGTGGGGTCCCCTCCGCGACGACCGCTCCCGGCCTCAGGCCTACAGGCGAGCTATGCGAGCAAGGAGGTGGCGCGGAGATGCAGGGGGTGCGTCGCGTCGTCGTCACGACGCTGGTCGAGAACTCGGTGGACATGCTCCTGGCTGACGGGCCCAACGTCACCCGGGCTGGCCTCGCCCACCACTTCGATCCCAAAAGGCAGAACCCCATCGCTGAGAACGGGCTGGCCCTGCACGTGCTCCTCGAGTGGGATCGCTATCGCTACCAGATCCTGTTCGACACCGGGATGTCGGGGATGGCCCTGCTGCACAACGCCGCCGCCTTGGGCATCGACCTCCAGCAGATCGACCATCTCGTCGTCAGCCATGGCCATCCCGACCACTACGGCGGGCTCCTCACCCTGCTCGAGCATCGAGAGGCCCCCCTCCCCATCTCCATGCACGACCAGGCTTTCACCCCCCGGTACCTGCGCCTCGCCTCGGGTCAGCTGGCGCCGTACTACAACCATGGCCTCACCCGACAGGGGATCGAGGCGCGGGGTGGCTGTGTCGTCAGCCACGACGACGCGCTCGAGGTCGGCCCGGGCGCCCTGGCCACCGGCTGCATCCCTCGGCGGGTGAGCTTCGAGGCCCCGCCCCAGGACATCTCCACCCCAAACGCGCTCATCCAGGTCAGCGAGGGCCGGATGTGCCCGGACGCGGTGCCCGACGACCAGGCGCTGGTGATCCAGGTCGGTGAGGGGATCGTCGTGCTCACCGGCTGCAGCCACGCGGGCGTGATCAACACGGTCCGCCGAGCGGTCGAGCTGACCGGTCGAGACCACGTGCTGGGGGTGTTCGGCGGTTTCCACCTGGGCTTCCCGGGCACCCCCGAGTCCAAGACCGAGGCCACGATCGAGGAGTTTCGCCAGATCGACGTGGGCATGCTGTGCCCGATGCACTGCACCGGCATGGTCGCCGCCATGCGGATCCGATCCGCTTTCCCGGATCGCTTCCTGCTCAACTGCACGGGCGCCAGCGTGGTCATCGAGGCCTGAGGTGGACGGCACCTCCGATCCCCCCGCCGGCGGGCAGCCCCTCCGTGGCGTCCGGGTGGTGGCCTTGGAGCAATCGGTCGCCGGGCCACTGTGCAGCCGGGTCTTGGCCGATCTTGGTGCCGAGGTGATCAAGGTCGAGGCGCCGGCCGGTGACTTCGCCCGGCGCTGGGACTCCCATGTGCACGGCTTCAGCTCCTACTTCACCTGGCTCTCCCGTCGCAAGCGGAGCCTGTGCCTCAACCTGCGCGACGCGGCCGACCGGGAGATCCTCGAACGCCTGCTGCGCTCCGCGGACGTGCTGGTCATGAACATGTCGTCGGCGGCCGCGGAGCGGCTGGGGCTCACCAAGGAGCGGCTCCACCAGCGCTTCCCCCGGCTGGTCGCCTGCCATATCACTGGCTATGGCACGCAGGGTCGCTATCGCGATCGGAAGGCGTACGACATGCTGCTCCAGGCCGAGACCGGGCTGCTGGGCCTGACCGGCGACGAGGCGGGTCCGACCCGGATCGGGGTCTCGATCTGCGATATCGGCACCGGCCTCTACGCCACCAGCCTGATCCTGGCCGCCTTGATCGAGCGGGCCAGGAGCGGCCGGGGACGGTTCATCGACCTCCCCATGTTCCAGGCCATGACCGAATTCGCCGGGCCCAACCTCACTGCCTTCGCCAACGCTGGGGTCCGGTACGGCCGCTGGCGGCTCCGGCATCACAGCATCGTCCCGTATGGGATCTATGGGTGCGCCGACCGTCACCTTGTGATCGCCATCGAGCACGACGAGGAGTGGGTGCGCTTCTGCCGCGAGGTCATCGGGCGTCCCGACCTGCTCGTTCCCCGCTTCGCCACCAACGAGCTCAGGGTGGCCCATCGGGATGAGGTCGACGGCGAGGTGGAGCGGACGCTGCGGGCTCGAGAGCGTGCCCACTGGGTGCCGCTCCTTGAGCGAGCGGGGCTGGCCTACGCGTGCATCAACACGATCGACGAGGTCTGGAGCCACCCGGTGGCCGTCGACCTGGGCCTTCACCAGCAGGTGACGTTGCCCGACGGGCAGGAAGCCCTGGTCATGAGGTCACCGGCGGAGACGGCCTTCCCCGTCGTCGATCGACCGTGGATCCCGGCGCTCGACGAGCACCGAGAGGAGCTCCTCGGGGACCTGGCCGAGCCGGAGTGAGGCGATCCCGCGAGCGGCCGCCGGCGGCCTTGTCCGGGGGCGGGAGGGACGCGCCGAGGCGGCGCGTCCCCAGCATCACCCGGACGACGCCACCTCCGCCTGCGCCGACGCGAGGTGGAAGACGCGCTCGGCGTTGCCGCCGTAGATCTTCGCCCGGTCCTCGTCGGAGATGGGGGCGGAGTCCATGAAGGCCACGGCCGGGGCGGTGGGCTGATAGGGGTAGTCGATCGCCCAGAGCACGTTCTCGACCCCCAACGCCTTGATCGAGTACTCCAACGCCAAGTGGTCCTCGACCCCGCTGGTGGTGATCACGAAATTGCGCCGGAAGTACTCGCTGGGCTTCAGCTCCAGCTTGTGCGGCAGGCGGCCGCGGCGCTGGGCAAGCTGGCTCATGTAGTCGATCCGCCAGCGCCAAAAATGCACCGCCTCGCCCATGTGGCCGAGGCAGATCTTGAGCTTGGGGAAGCGATCGAACACCCCCGACAGCATCAGTCGCACAGCGTGGGTTCCGACCTCGACTCCGTAGCCCCAGAGAGCGGTGTCCATGCCGTAGTCGCGGAAGGGCGCCGCCATACCGTCCGACGGGGCTCGAGGATGGATGTAGATGCAGGCGTCCAGGGCTTCGGCCGCCTCCAGGATCGGCCAGTACCTCGGATGGTCCAGGTACTCGTTGTTGGTGTGGGAGTTGACCACGAAGCCGTTCAGCCTCAGCTGCTGGATGGCGCGCTCCATCTCCTTGACGGCGCGGGCGGGCGCCTGGGGGGCGAAGGTGGCGAGCCCCGCGAACCGGGTGGGATGCCGGGCGATCACCTCCGCCAGCCGATCGTTGGCGAGGGCGGCCAGATCACAGGCGGTGTCGGCGTCAAACATCTGCACCCCGGGAGCCGTCAGCAGCAGGATCTGCATGTCGACGCCGTTCGCGTCCATGTCACGGAGGCGCTCCCCCTCGAGGTCGAGCAGGCGTTCCCTCGTCCTTCCCCGCTCGTCCCCGGCCGGCGTGTCGTAGATCCCCCTGACCAAGAGCAGATCGAGGTTGTGGCCCGGGGCCCGGGCGATCTCGCGTAACCGCTCCGCTACCTCGGGAATGGAGAAGGCTTCCTCGGCCGCGATCCTCCGAACCCTGCTGCTCACCAATGTCCTCCCTTCCTCATCAGCCGCCGATCCACGGTGTCCGTGGCGTCCCGGAGGGACCCGTTCGGATACCCCAGGCCCCGGCGGGGCACCTCTCTAGGGTAGAGGGTGCCGGCGAGAGCCGGGGCAGCGTGCAGCCCTCAGGGGGCTCTCGCCCCCGCCGGCCGAGGGACCGGGGTCGCGTCAGCGGCGCTGCGCGGCAACCCGCCACGCGGCCGGTTGGTCCGCCGAGCTGGGCGGCGGCTCAAGGGCCTGGGCCGGGCTCGGATGCGGTACCGTTGGGTGGGCACGAGCGTGAGAGCGACCAGGTCGGTCCGAGGTCGGGCCTGAGGCCATCGTGGAGAGGTTGGTCCGGGCTGGGTCGGTCGCTGGTTCGCTTGCAGTCTGGGCGGCCGCACCCGGTCGCTGGAACCGGCGGGCACCGGTCGGCGAGCCGACGTCGCCGGGCGCGGGGCAGGGGGCGCCTCAGCGGCCACCTGCGATGAGGGGGCGGCGGCTGACGTTGCCGCTGGCCTTGATCCTGGGTGGGCTGTCGGCGTTCGGCCCCCTCTCCACCGACATGTACTTGCCTGCGCTCCCCGGTGTGGCGACGAGCTTCCATGCCCCCCAGTGGGCCGCCCAGGCGACCATCTCCGCCTGCCTGATCGGCCTCGGCCTGGGACAGCTGGCCGCCGGGCCGGTGAGTGATGCGCTGGGCAGGCGGCGTCCTCTGCTCTTCGGTGTCGGGCTCTTCGTCCTCGCCTCCTGGGCAGCTGGCCTCGCTCCCTCGCTCGGCTTCCTGATCGGCGTACGCCTTCTCCAGGGGCTGGGCGGGGCGGCCGGGATCGCGATCGCCAGGGCCATGGTCCGGGACCTGTTCGACGGCTCGGAGGTGGCGCGCGTGCTCTCGCTCTTGATGCTGGTGACCGGGCTGGCGCCGATCGGAGCCCCGATCATCGGCGGCCAGATCCTCAGGGTTACCCCCTGGCAGGGGGTCTTCGTTGTGCTCGGCGCCGTCGGGGCCGTGATCCTGATCGGGACCGCGGGCTGGCTGCCGGAGAGCCTGCCGCCCGACCGTCGTCGCTCCGGCGGCCTTCGGGAAGCGGGGAGGACGTTCCGCACGGTCTCCTCCTCCCGCCGCTTCATCAGCTACGCACTCCCGGCTGCGCTGGCCTTCTCCGTGCTCTTCAGCTACATCTCCGCCTCACCATTTGTCCTCCAGAGACAGTTCCATCTGAGCGCCCAGGCGTTCGGCTTCGCCTTCGCGGTCAACTCGTTCGTCCTGGTGGCGGTCTCCCAGCTCAACGCCCGCTTGGTGGGCAGGATCCCGCTCCAGCGCTTGCTGACGCTGGGGCTCTGCCTCTGCGTGCTGGCGGCGGGGGCCCTGCTCGTCGCTGCCCTGGCTGAGCTCGGGCTGGCCATCTTCCTGGCCGCCCTCGCCGTCGCCGTGGGGAGTCTGGGCCTCATCACCCCCAACGCGGTCGCGCTGGCGTTGCAGCCGCATCCGCGGTCGGCGGGGATGGCCTCTGCGCAGCTAGGAGCGCTCCAGTTCGCGGTTGGCGCCCTGGTGGGGCCGACGACCGGCCTCCAGCTCGGGGACCCTGCGGTTTCCATGGCGACCGTCATCGTGGGCTCGGCGGTGGCCGCCCTCGCCAGCTTCTCCCTGCTGGCCCGGCCATCGGCCGGGCGGGGTCGCCCCCCGGGGGCTTTCGAGGTTGGTGGCCCCTGAGCCACACTGCTTGGACACGGCCCACCTTACCGAGGAGGGGCGTCAACCATGACGGGGAGGCCCGGACGAGAGGGAGCGGTGTCGGTGCCGGCAGGGAAGGTCGTCCTGGCCGGTGACCTGACGGTCCCCTCTGGAGCCCAGGCGGTCGTCCTGTTCGCCCACGGGAGCGGCAGCAGCCGCTTCAGTCCGCGCCACCGCTACGTCGCCCGCCAGCTCCAGGCGGTCGGGCTGGCCACGCTGCTGATGGACCTCCTAACCGCCGAGGAGGAGCGGGCGAGCCGAGCGCAGCCGGGTGGGCTCCGCTTCGACGTCGTGCTCCTCGCCGAGCGCCTGGTCGCCGCCATCGACTGGCTGCGATCGATTCCGCCCACCCGGTCGCTCCGGCTCGGGTGCTTCGGGGCCAGCACGGGGGCTGCCGCCGCGTTGGACGCTGCCGCCCGACGGCCGCGCGAGGTGGGGGCGATCGTCTCCCGGGGAGGTCGCCCTGACCTCGCCCGGGAGCTGGAGGCGGTTCGCGCGCCCACGCTCTTGATCGTGGGCGGCGCCGACACGGCTGTGCTCAGGCTCAACCGGGAGGCGATGCGACGGCTGCGGAGCGAGCGTCGGCTCGAGGTCGTAGCCGGCGCCACCCACCTCTTCGAGGAGCCAGGGGCCCTGGAGCGGGTGGCCGAGCTGGCCGTCGACTGGTTTCGACGCCACCTAGCCGCCGGGAGCTGAGACCGCGCGGCCGGGTCGGGAGGGGTTGCCAACGGTTGCTTGCTCAGGGGGCGATGAGGTGCCCCGCGAGCTTGGGGGGCCGAGGCTCAAGCCATCCACCCCAGGGCCGCCTGTCGCTGGCATCGGGAAGGGCAAGCTGCCGGTGACGCGCGTGAGCCATCTGGTCCTCGTCGATGCCCTCACCTCGCCGGAGGCCGGCGCGGGTCCCCTCCGCTGACCGGCAGGCCGACCCGGGCTGGCAGGTGGCCCGGGTCGCCAGGTGGGCGGCCGAGCGAGGTCTGAGGGTCGGGTGGCGACCGAGGTCGACCCCACACTGAGCGGGAGCGGCCGCCCACGGCACGGTCGGGGCGATGGCCGCGCTCCAGAGGCCCCCACGGGGTCCGCTCCGTGGGACCCCTCCAGGATGGCGCGGGAGCACGCCGCTCCCACGCAGAAGACGTCGTGCGCGCTGGCTCGCTTTGAGTCCCACGCTTGGGCGATGGCAGGTGAGCCGGCGTCGGCGGGGAGGGCGACGCCACGCCTACACCGGATGGCGCGCAAGGCCGAGCTCGACGCCGACCGGGCCTGGTGATGCGCCATGTCACCCCGCCTCGGATGGGCAGGGGGCACGCCCGGGGGGGTGCCCGGCGCCGGGAGCGGCGGGTGGGGGCGAGCGGTGGCGGCCCTCCGGGTCGGGCAGGGCCCGACCCGGTCCCACCGGCCCAGCGCCCGGCCCGGCTGCGCCGCCTCGCGCGGGCGGTCTCGTGCCGCCAGCTGGGCCGGTCCGCTGCCGGGGCGGAAGCGGCAAGGAGCCAGCCCGCGTCGCCGCCCTCCGAGGGCAGCAGGTCCACCGGCTCACGACGCGACAGGCCAAGGCCCACGGCCGGGCCGTCGTGAAAGGGCTCGAGGCGGCCGGGGCACCCCACGAGGCCTGCCTCGTGGGGACCCCGGGAAGGTCCGGCGTGGCCGTCCTCGGCCTCGGGGACGCTCAGGTGGATGGGGTATGGTCCCGCAGGAAGCGCCGAATGCGGTCCACGGCCTGCTGGATGAGCTCGGGGGTATCCTTCCAGGGCTCCATCACCTCGGCACACGGCGCCAGCTGGGCGACCTCGCGGCCGATGGCGGTCGGGTGGAAACGATCGATCCCGGGCAGCACCAGCATCGGTGTCGGGCAGGCGCGCACGACGTCGCGAGATACGCTTACCACGAAGTCGTCGCGCCACATGCGCTGGCCGAACGCCTCCACAGCCTCGGGATCGAAGCCCTCCGACTCCACCAGACGAGCTCCCCACTCCCGCCAGGCGGCATCGAACAGCTCTCGGTTGTCGTCCACGATGCCGATGGGCTGCTCCAGGACGGCGGCGGTCACCCGCCCGGGCACGCGGGTCATCAGCCGGAGCGCGTGTGAGCAGCCGATGCAGCAGCCCATGACGTGGAAACGATCGATTCCCAGGTGGTCGAGCAAGGCGACTTGGTCGTCCACGAACGATCCCCAGGGATCGTCGAGCACCAGGGGGCCCCTCGATCGGCCGGCATTGCGCTGGTCCATGGCGACGAGGCGGAAGTCGTGGACGTACGTGCGCAGCGGGTTGAAGGCAGCTCGCTCCCACCAGTCGACGGTCGAGTTCATGCCTCCAGGAGCGATCAGCAACAGCGGGAAGCCAGCGCCGTGCTCCTCGTAGTAGATCCTGGCCTGGCCGTGCTCGAACAGCGGCATGGCATCCTCCCAAAACTCAGGCGTCGGAGCAGGCGGGGAGGACGGCTCCGAGGGCGACGATCGAACTCCCCTGCCTCTTTGGAGCTATCTTGCCGACCCGTGCGCGCCTTGTGACCTCGCTTCCGAAGGAAGCTGAGCGATCCCGGCGCGCCTCCACGACGTTGCCCACCTCGGGGCCCGACCGTGATGGCCCTCTGTCTCAGCGTGCGCGCGGGAGTCGTCAGGTGCCCCGGTAGCCGCGAGGGTTCGGGTTGGCGGCCAAGGTCGTTCGAGCACGCGCCCCAGGTGGCTTCGGGCGCAAGGTGACGCCATGGGTGGGGAGGGGGGACCGGCTTGAGCGCCCCCTTGCCCCATGCCACCTCCCTTGAGCTGCCCGGCCCGGGGCTGCCGCCAGCGCCAGCCGCCATCGGCCCCGCCTCGGATGCCGCCAGCGACGGCGGAGGCCCGAGGGCGACGGCGGCTCGCCCGACTGGCCGGTCTCCCGCTCGGCGTCGACGTTGGCCTCGAGTCGCTGCGCCGCCCAGCGGTAGGCGTGGCCGCGTCCCACCGGCGACGGATGGCCTGCTGCTCGGGCATGGGCCCGGGGCAAGCCAAGGCGCCTGGAGCGTCCGGCCCTCGGGTGAGTGGTCGGCATGCGCCATCACCGGCCTTGAGAGGGTCCCCACGAAGCGGGCTGCGCGGGATCCCCGTGGAGCCCCGCCGGCGACCCTGCTGCCTCGGTCCGGGATGCCACCTGGCCGACGGCCAGCCCCGAGCCCCGGCCCAAGCCGTCAACCCACGCCCGCTGCCGACCGAGGCGCGGATCGGTGGACGCCCGCCGCGCCCGGGCACCCGAGCGGCGGGCGTCCAGCGGGAGCGGATCTCACGGGCGCCTGCTCGTGACGCCGATCCTCCCCGCGGGTGGCCTCGACCCTCCACATGGGGATGGCCAGGTGACTTGGTCGAGTGACCGGTCACCGTCGACGACTGGGCCCCAAAGGGGGCTTTGAGCCACCTTTCTCACGCGTGAGCACCCGAGCCTGATCCAGCGCCATCCCCCCATGGCACGGCCAGCGTGAGGCCGCGAGTCGACCACGGATGCTGCAGGTCGAGACGTTGGGGCGGAGCTCGTTGGCATCGTCACCTTTCGATCGCCCCATCCGGCGGTATGCTGACTTTGTCGGAGTGACGAGCAACGTCATTGGAGGGGGGCAGGCCGCGGCATGGGTTACGCCCACCTTGATGGGGGCATGCCCATGACGCCTGCCGGTGACCGGCAGGCCCATGTGTCAAATCAGCTTGCCAATGTCGCCCGTCCGCGGCCATCGATCGGTGACATCGTCGCCAACGCGCCATGGTCCAGCCTTGAGGCCCATCTCAATGACCTTCGCCAGCGCATCGACGCGGCGGTTGAGCGTGCTCATCGGCTGCGCGATCAGTATCGGAAAGAGCTCCTTGCCGCGGTGCCGGAGATAGCCACCCACATCCGTCGGCCTCGTCCCAAGGCGATCGCCGAAGCAAGGCATCTTCTCCAGCACGGGACCGTGGCCGCCTCGGACGGGACGGTGAGCGCGGTGCCGCTCCTCTCTGGCTCCAAGATCCAGGTTGGTGTGGTGATGGTTGCCAACTCTGGCCAGCTTGTCGAGTTGGTCACTCGTATCTTCGAGCACGAGCTCCCTGCGGAATCAGGATCAGCTCAGCAATTCTTCACCGAGCTTCGTCGTGCTCGTAGGTTCTCGAATCTGCTCTCCAGGGCCGTTATGCTCTTCGGCGAGCGTCGTCTTCTTCTCGATCACCCGGCCGACTGGCGGATGCTCCATGGTGAGCTCATCCCTCACGAGCTACGAACCGGCGCGGGGGATCCGGCTCGTAACCTGCCACCGGTGTTCGAGCTGATCCATGGCTACATCCGTACTCAGACCTTCCTCGCGGTCTCGGAGAGCAGCGAGGACATCGATGTGCTCAACGCTGCCGCTTTGCTCGAGCCTGGCGAGTTTATCGAGATCAGGCCTCTCACCGTCACCCTCACCAACTTCCTGGAGGGAACGGAGGGTCAGTCTCGAGCAAACTTCAACCGGACAGATCGCGAGCGGTTTCGTCAGTTCATCGAGACGGCCGGGCCAGAGGTCAGCGTGGTGCTGACACGTGCTGGCCAGACCCCCTTCCTCATCGAGTGCCATCGCGAGAGGGTGGAGGAGGCCGTGGCGCTCTTCATGGTTGACTCGATCTGGAGCCGTGGCCTCGAGCCAACCGGGGCCAATGTCGTCCGCGGCTTCCCCTTCCACATCGACCTCGCCGATCATGTGGCACGAACCCTCTTCAAGGGTTCGGATTTCGAGCGTTTTGTCGAATCGAGGTTGGCCTCCCTCGGCGTTGGGCACGCACTCTTTGACATCTCCCCTCGGAGAACGCGCTGATGACGGATGGTTCGAGGGCTCCGCATTGGGAGCAGGCCGACCTTGAGCTGGAAGGTGGGGACGCCAACGAGGTCGACGATGGCGATGCCATCCCACGGCTCCCAGATCCGACCGCGGCAGAGGGTCGGTTGCGAGATGCCGAGCAAATGATTCGTGGCTCCCTGATCAGCTTGGGCTTCGTCAACTTCGACCTGGGGCCGGCGGGTAACGACAGCAGCACGCTCATGGCCTCGGAGGATCGCCGCCGATACTTCCGGCGCGACGTCTACGTGGGGATCAAGGATCACGAGCAGGGAAGAGAGTTCCTTGGGCGCATCGTCGAGGGACCCTTCCACAGCCCTCACGAGATCTCGGCTGACTCAGCGATCTCTCGGGTCACCGTGCTGTATCCGGAGCGAACGCGGTTTCGGCCGACCTACTTCGTGCATGGCAGGATCGAGGTCTTGGGGGAGATCAGGGAGGGGGATCGCGTGGTGCCGACATCCACCCGGCCTCGCCCCTATTCCGAGGTCTACGTCTTCCCCCCAGAGCGGCTCCGACCGATGCTAGGCATCGATGGAACGTTCTTCCTCGGCCATCTGCTCGGATATCCGGAGGTGAGGGTTCATCTAGATGCCGAAAGCAAGAATTTCCTTCCCAGGAACGTGGCGATCTTCGGGACCGTTGGATCGGGGAAGTCAAACACCACGCAAGTGTTGATCGAGGAAGCGCTGGCAGCCGGGTGGGCGGTGGTTGTCGTCGACGTCGAAGGCGAATACGTTCGAATGGACGAGCCATCGACTGATGAGCCAGCAGTCGAGCTATTGAGATCCAGGTACGGAATGGAGCCGGCTGGCGTCCCTGAGCTTCGCGTGTACGTCCCTCCCCGCGGCAGCTCCGATGCCGTCCGACCGCTGAGGTTCAAGGTCCCCATCTCGCAGGTGGCCCCGGAGATCTTGGCCGATGTCCTGGAGCTCACCGAACCTCAGTCAAGGATGCTCCACCGCATCATGGAACAGGCGGACCAGGAGGGTCGTGAGCGACTGGCTCAGCAGCGGCGTGGGAGCCACATGGGTGTGCTTGCCAGGGGGGGATTGGGATCAACGCGGCCTCGGCCGTTCGACCTGCAGACGTTGATCGACATGCTCAGGTCGCAGCTCGATGGCACCCATCCGCGCCTGCGTCCTTCCCCACATCCATCGGAGCTGTCCACCGTCCATACCCTTTGGTCGAAGCTGGTGAACTTGGACCGGTCTGATGTGCTCGATCGGCAGAGCAACGAGGATGTCGAGGAGCTGCCAGTTGATGAGCTGCTGGTGGGTGGCCGTTTGTCAGTTCTTGATGTATCCGAGGCGTCAGATCGCAGTCGCAACATGATCATCTCGTACCTCTTGCAAGCACTTTTCGACCGGGTGGTCGAGACCGATGTCGGAGCCACCATGCCCAATGGGCGCCAGCGACCGAAGGTCCTCGTGATCATCGAGGAGGTCCATACCTTCGTATCACGCTCATCTGCGACCAAGATGCGCGCGGTCGTGGATCAGCTTCAGGTGATCAGCCGACGTGGTCGCAAGCGCTGGATGGGGCTCGTGCTGGTGTCGCAACAGCCAGGCCATGTGCCCGATGAGCTCTTCGAGCTGGCCAATACACGGTTCGTTCATCAGATCAAGTCCGCCTCCAACCTGGCTCCGGTGAAGCAGACCACGGGGGACGTTCACGAAGCGCTATGGACCATCTTGCCGGCTCTCGGCCCAGGCCAATGCCTTCTGACGGGCACGGTCGTCCGCAATCCCATCTTCGCGGAGATTCGACCGGCGAGGTCGCGACGCTTGCTGGCGACGTAGCGAGGAGCGGTAGCACGGGCGCGGTGACGCCGAGGCTCAAGCTGGGATGGTTTCACCGCTACCCCGCCCGGTTCGCCCCGGAGGTGCTCGAGGCCATGCTCAACGGCCTGGTGGCTCGCCTCGGCAGGAAGCCTGACGTCCTGTTGGATCCCTTCGCCGGCGTGGGCACGGCGGTGGCCGCCGCTGTGCAGCTGGGGATCTCCGCCCTGGGGATCGAAGTCTTCCCGCTGGGGGTGCTGATTGGGCAACTGCGACTGGCACCTCCAGATCCACGGGCCGCCTTGGGGCGCGCCGCCGAGCTGGTCGATGCGAGGAAGGAGGAAGGCCCTCGTGGGCCCAACCCCCTGCTCGAGCGATGGCTCGGGCAGGAGAACTACACACAGCTCGGGTCGTACCTGACGGCCATCGGAGGAGAGCCCGACCTTCAGGTCAGACGTTTCCTCCTCGTGGCGTTGTCCGCGGCGCTGCGCGCCTCGTCGAGATGGCTGGCAGGATCGATCAAGGCTCAGATCGACCCCCACCGGCCTCCTCGGCCGATTGGTGATCAGTTCCTGGCAAAGGCGAAGACCCTGGCCCGGGACTGTCGGCTAGAGACGGATGCCAAACGTGCCCCGGGCTTGATGCTACGGGGCGATGCGGAGGCGCTCCCCATAGCCTCGAGGTCCGTGGACGCGATCATCAGCAGCCCACCGTATTGGGTGGCGTATGACTACCTCTCCACCCAGCGGCTCACCTACCTGGCATTCGGCTGGCCGATGACGGTCGAGCTGCAGATCGGCCGCCGTCACGGTGTGCCGGTGGATGGGCGGGGCTTCCGACCACCGCCGGCCTTGGCCCCGTGGTACTCGTTCTACGGCGGCGAGCGTACCGGCCTGGGCCGATCGTTGCGTGAGTACGTGCAACGAATGCGGCGGCACCTGAAGGAGGTGCGACGGGTCATCAAGCCCGGTGGCGTCTCGTGCTACTCGATAGCCAGCTCGGTGCGCGCTGGCAAACGGTTCGATCTGGTCCAGGGCTTCGTCGAGATGGTCGAGGAATCGGGGTTGGGGGAGGTCGAGGTCGAAACCAGGGAGGTCACCCACCGGCGCATCCTTCCCTTGGGACGTGACTCACGGACCGGTCGTTTCTCATCGGTCCCAACGGCGGGCGTCGAGGAAGCGCTGGTGTACTTCAGAGGCTAGTGTCGGTGCGCGGTTGAGGATGCCTGGCGGGCCGGACAACGACAGCCCGACCTTGGTCGCGGTGGGAGCATGGGGCTAGCTCTCGGAGATCCAAACGGCCGGTGAGGGCCCCTCGGGCTGCCCCGCCCGTGACCCCGAGGTGGTCCTGCCCCCTGGTGCCCTCCTCCCGTGCGAGGAGCCCTCACGAGGTGTGGCCTTGTGTGCTCGGCCCCGGGGCGAGCAGCTCACCTGCCGCCCCCGCCGGGGGCGGTCACGGGGTGATCCCCTGCCAGGGTTGCGCTCACGTCGGCCTGGGTGGCTCGTGGCCTCCGCTCTGGGCCGCGCTGGTGGCCCTTCCCCACGGCGGAGAGGGGAGGCGGGGGGCGGCGCTTCGACCCGTCCCAGGGCTGCACCGACGACCGAGGTTCTGATAGGCTTGCGCGCTGGCGATGGGGCTCGCCACGGCGCCCTGAGGGCGTCGGAAGCGCTCCCGGCATCGGAGCTGATGGCCCCTGACCACCACCTTGCTTGGAGGTTAGGGTGTCAGGCTCGATGGCCGGTGAGAGGACAGGGGGCCGCCCGTGGTAGCGGCAGCGCTCAGCCAGGTGGCGGCAGTGCTGGCCGTGGTCGGGCTTTCGCCATTGCTCCACGGCACGATCGTCACCCTGAAAGCCAGGGTTCAATCACGCCAGGGGCCGTCCCCCCTCCAGCCCTACCACGACCTGGCCAAGCTCCTCCGCAAGCAGCGGCTCCGGACCCCGGATGCCTCCGCGGTCTCCCGGGCCGCGCCCTACGCGGCGTTCGCGGCCCCGATCGCCTTCGCCGTCCTCATCCCGGTCCTGACCGCGGTGCCGGTCAGTTGGGCGTTCATGGCCGACATGGTCGGCAGTGGCTTCGTGCTCGGGATCGGGGGGTTCATGGTCAACCTGGCGGCCATGGACGGCGGCAGCCCGTATGGAGGGCTTGGCGCCAGCCGTTCCCGTCTGGTCTCGGCCCTGGCCGAGCCCACCTTCATCGTCGTGTTCCTCGCCGTGGCCTTCGTCTCCTCGGCCACGGTGCCGTTCGTGGTCAACCGGGCGCTGTTCACCGCCACCCCGATCGTGGCTCCCAGCCACGCCCTGGTGGCGGCCGCCTTCTTCCTCGTGGTGCTGGCCGAGGCCGGCCGTCTCCCCGTCGACAACCCGGCCACGCAGCAGGAGCTCTCGATGATCGAGGCCTCCCGCCTCTTCGAGTTCTCGGGCCCCGACCTCGCCCTCTTGCTGTGGGGGAGTTGGATGAAGCTCTTCGTGGTCTTGGTGGTGTGGTTGAACGTCCTGGTGGCGCCGCCGGGTCTGGCCACCACCCTGGCTCCATTGCCCCTCGCCGTTGCTGTCGTCACCCTGGCCGTCAAGATGCTGGGCGCGGCTGCGCTCATCGCCGGCATCGAGTCCGCCCTGGCCAAGATCCGCATCTTGCGGGTGCCGGAGTTCCTGGGGGCGAGCTTCGTGCTCTCGGTCTTGGCCCTGGTCGTGTTCAGCCTCGGGCAGTAGCGATGGCGACGATCGCGTACCTGCTCTCCGGGGTCGTCTTGCTGAGCGGATTCTGGCTCTTGATCGCGAGACGGATCCGAGGGGCCGTGGGTGACTACGCGTTCCAGTCCTGGGTGTTGGGGCTGGTCTGCCTGGCAACCTCGTGGCAGTCGGGTCGCCTACACCTGCTGGTCCTGGGCCTCTCGACGGTGGTTGTCAAGGGGATCGTCATCCCAACCGTCCTGCGACACCAGGTCAAGGCCACGGTCTACGAGCGCCGGGAGACCAGCTATCACCTCGGGTTCCCGAGCGCCCTCTTGCTGGGCTCGGCCCTGAGCGTGGTCGGCTTCCTGGTCGCGGCCCGACTCCCCCTGGTGCGCGACCCGCTCGGCGAGCCGGTGCTGGGGGTGGCGATCACGGTGGTGCTCCTCGGCTTCTTCACCACCCTGGCCCGGCGCGACGCGGCCATGCAGCTCACCGGGCTGCTGGTGGCCGAGAACGGGCTGCTGCTGGCAGGGCTGGTGATGAGCGCTGGGCTTCCCCTCCTGGTCGACTTCGCGTTCTTCCTGGACGTGCTGGTGGGGGCGGTGGTCATGGGCTTCCTGATCGCGCGGATGCACGAGACCATGGCCAGCACCGACACCTCGGAGTTGACGAGGTTGCGCGGATGACGACGTCCCTCTTGGCCCTGCTCGTGGTCCCGCTCATCGGCGCGGTGCTCACCTGGGCATTGCGTCCGGCATGGGCGCTCTACGTGCTCACGGCGACGGCTCATGCCGCCGTGCTGGCGCTCGCGGCGCGGCTGCTCGGCGGGGTGCTCCAGCATCGGTTCCCGCACGCCTTTGCCTCCTGGCTCGACCTCGACCCGTTGGGCGGGCTCGTCCTCCTGGTCGTGGCCCTGGTCGCCTTCACCTCGGCCCTGTACTCGATCGGGTACCTGCACCACGAGCATCGCGAGGGGGCGGTGAGCGGCCGGGAGCTACGGCGGTACTTCGCCCTTCTGCACGTGTTCGTCTTCACCATGCTGCTCTGCGCCGTGGCCGGGAACCTGGGCCTCCTGTGGACAGCCATCGCCGCCACCACCGTCACCTCGGCCCCGCTGGTGGACTTCTACGGCTCCCACGAGCCCTTGGAGGCGGCCTGGAAGTACATCCTGCTCACCACCGCCGGGAGCATGGTCGCGCTCCTCGGATTCCTGGTCCTCTACCAGGCCGGGGTCCACCTGCTCGGCGCCTCCTACGATTTCTCGTTCCCCACCCTGATGGCGGTGGCCGGGCGCCTGCCCGCGCCGGAGGCGGCCTCGGCCTTCCTGCTGGTGCTGGTCGGGCTCGGGACCAAAGCCGGCCTGGCCCCGATGCACAGCTGGCTGCCCGACGCCCACAGCCAGGCACCCTCTCCGGTCTGTGCGCTCCTCTCCGGGGTGGAGCTGAACTGCGCCATGCTCGGCATCCTGCGCGTCTACGCGCTCACCGCCCCCGCCGCCAGCCCCGAGCGGCTCCGCCTGGCCCTGCTCGGCTTCGGCCTGGTGTCGGTGCTGGTGGGGGTCGTGTTCCTGGTCTCCCAGCAGGACTTCAAGCGCCTGTTGGCCTATTCCTCGATCGAGCACATGGGGCTGATCGCGGCCGGGGTAGGGATCGGAGCCCCGCTGGCGACCTTCGGGTCCATGCTGCAGATGGTCAACCACGCCATCACCAAGTCGCTGATGTTCTTCGCCACCGGCAACTTGCTGCTCGGCTTCCGCACCCGTGCCATCGCCTCGGTCGGCGGGCTGGCGCGGGCCATGCCAGCGACCGCCGTCGGCCTCCTTGCCGGCGGGCTCGCCATCGCCGGGGCCCCGCCGTTCAACCTCTTCGTCTCTGAGGTCTCGATCGTCGCCGGGGCGGCCACCAGCCGTCAGTGGTTCCCGGCCCTGGCGCTTGCCGGTCTCCTGGGGATCGGCTTCCTCGCCATGGTGGGGCCGTTCAACCGGATGGTCTTCGTCCCTGCCGCCGGTCCTCGGGAGCGCTTGGGGGCGCGTGTCAACCGGCTCCTGTTGGTCCCCATCTACCTCTCCCTGGCGGCGGCCCTCCTGCTCGGAGCCTGGGTCCCGGGACCCCTGCACGACCTGCTGGGTGGGGCCGCCCAGGTGGTGTCGCCGTGACCCGGGATGTCGCTCGCGATCGCTCCCTCGCCTCCGGGCCCGGGGTCCGAGGGGGTGAGGGGCGGCTGCACGATCTGGCCCTGAGCGTGGGGCTGACGCCACATCCCGGCGCCCCGGGGGAGCTCCGTGCCCACTGCCCCGCTCCCACCTTCGCCGACGCCGTGGCCCGGATGGCGGCTGGGGCGTGGCTGTCCGACCTGTTCGCGAGCGCCGAGGGGGAGGGGATGGGGCTGACCGCCATCCTCTCCATGGCCGGGGATCCGGGCTGGCTGCTGGTCTCCGCCCCGCTGGGCGAGGATCGTTTCCCCTCCCTCACCCCCCGGGTGCACGCCGCCAGCTGGTACGAGCGGGAGATCGCCGAGATGTACGGCCTGGAGCCGGTGGGCCATCCGGCTCCGGCGCGGCTTCGTCTCCACGATTGGCCGTCCGGGGCCCCTCCGATGCGGACCACGCCCGGGGGCGCCGTGCCCGCCCGGCCGGGCCCCGACCTTGCCTCGGTGGTCCGGGGTCAGGGGGTGGTCCAGCTTCCTCTGGGCCCGGTGCGAAGCGGCCCTCAGGAGTCGGCTGGGTTCCTGCTCGTCTCCGGGGGAGAGGATCTGGTGATGGTCGTGCCGCGCCTCGGCTACAAGTTCCGGGCCGTGGAGCGGCTGGCGGAACGGCAAACGGTGGAGGTTGGCCTCACCCTGGCCGAGCGGATCGCCGGCGTCAGCGCCATCTCCAACGGCCTGGCCTTCGCCCACGCGGTGGAGCGAGCGGCGGGGATCGTGCCTCCGCCGGGCGCTCGGCGGGCGAGAGTGCTCCTCAACGAGCTGGAGCGGCTGCACCACCACCTGGGCGCCTTGAGTCGCCTCGCCGAGGCGACCGGGCTCGGTGTGGCCGGGGCCCAGTACGCCATCTTGAAAGAGGAGGTCCTGCGCATCTGCGGCCGCCTCACCGGCCATCGCTATGGGCGAGGGATCGTGGCCGTGGGGGGGCTGGCCTCGCCCCTGAACCGTGCCGCGCTGGCGACCCTGGCCACGGTCCTGCCCGCCTGGCGCCGCCGCGGCCGCCGTCTACGGGATCTCCTCGAGGACACGACGACCTTCGTCGATCGCCTTGAGACCACGGCCGTTCTCGCTCCCGAGCAGGCCCGGTCGTATCACCTCGTCGGCCCGGTCGGGCGCGCCTCGGGGGTCGACCGAGACGCGCGCCGAGATCACCCCTACGCCGCCTACGCCGAGATGAGCGTCGCGGTACCCCTCGCCGTGGAGGGGGATGCCCTGGCCCGAGCCCGGGTCCTGCTCGACGAGATCGAGCAGTCGCTCACCATCGTCGAGCAGGCCCTGGACGGCTGCGACGACCGGGAGGTGCGTGCCGATGGCCTCCTGGGGCCTGGGTCGGCGGTGGGATGGACGGAGGCCCCGAGCGGGGAGTGCCTCCACTACGTGGAACTCGACGACCGAGGCCGGCTGCGCCGCTGGCGGGCACGGCCACCTGCCTGCGTGGCCTGGCATCCCTTCGCGCACGCTTGCGCCAGCGGCAACAACCTCACCGACTACCCGGTGATCGAGGCCAGCTTCGCTCTGTCGCACGCGGAGTTGGATCGCTGATGTCGCGGTGGATCGCGCTCGGCCTGCTCACCGGCCGGAAGACGAGCCGCTTCCCCGATGCCCCCGATCTTGAGGCGGAGGCGCCGACCACGGTCACCGTCATCACCTCGGCGCTGACGCCCGAGCTCGCCATCCAGGGGGCCGAGGCCTGCCCGACCGGGGCGCTGGTGGCGACTGGCGATGGGGAGGAGGGAGGGCTGGAGGTCGATCTCGGGCAGTGCATCCTCTGCGCCGGCTGTATCCGAGCCGCGCCGGAGGCGTTTCGATGGGGCGCCGAGGCAGAGACGGCCGTTCGCCGGCGCGAGCGTCTCCGCGCCAGCATCGCCTGGCGGCGGGGGCGAATGGTCGTCGCTCCCACCGCCTCCGCCCCCAATGGAGGAGGCGAGGCGGTCGGGGAAGGCCGATGCCCGGATGACCGGCTCCGGAGGGCCGCCGACGAGCTCCACCGGCGCTCCCGACGTCTGTTCGGGCGCTCCTTACACATCCGCCACATCGACGTCGGGTCCTGCGATGGCTGTGAGTCGGAGCTGCAGCTCCTGGCCTCGCCTTCCTACGACCTGAGCCGGCTGGGGCTGTTCTTCACCCCCAGCCCACGGCACGCGGACGCGCTGCTCGTCACCGGGGTGGTGACCCGGCAGATGGAGCAGCCGTTGCTGGAGACCTACCGGGCCCTGCCCGAGCCCAAGCTGGTGGTCGCCGCTGGGGTCTGCGCCTTGGGCGGTGGTAGCTTCGCCGGCGGCCTTGCCACCCGAGGGCCGCTCGACCATCTGCTGCCGGTGGACGTGTACGTGCCCGGCTGCCCACCGCCGCCGTTGACGCTCCTGCACGGCCTGCTCCTGGCGGTGGGCCGGGCCGAGGAGCGGCTTCACATCCTGGAGGAACGATGATGGCGCTGGAGCTCCTGCTCGCGGCGTTGGCTTGCTACCTGGGTGGGGCGACGGTCGGCGCGCTCGCCGGATCCGTGCCGGGGGCCCGACAGGTCTCGAGCGCAGCCGGGGCGGTGGGCTCGGCGCTCCTTGCCGGGGCGGCGATGGCAGCCCTCCTTGGACCGTCGGCCTCGGCGGCGCTGCCGACGAGCACGCCCTTGGGGGGCTTCGCCCTCCGCACCAACCCGCTGGCTGGCCTCTTCCTGCTCCTGACCGGCCTGCTCGGCATCGCCATCAGCGTGTACAGCTGCGATCACAGCCTCCACCTGGGCGGCCCGAGGCGCCAGGCGGCCCTGCTGTGCCTGCTCGAGCTGACCCTGGCCGCGCTGGCGACGGTTCCGGCCGCCGCCAACGCCTTCACGTTCCTGGTCGCCTGGGAGGTGACCTCGATCCTCACCTACGGGCTGGTGACCCTGGAGCGCGAGCACCCGGAGGCGCCCCGGGCCGCCTTCTTGATGCTCGCCCTGAGCGAGATCGGGCTCGTGGCCATGGTGGTGGCCTTCGCCCTCGTCGGCGGCCTGGCGCCCGGTCGCGACTTCGCCGCCATCGCTCGGGGGGGTGTCGCCTCCCCGCTTCGCGACGGTGCCTTCCTCCTCTTCCTCTTCGGGTTCGGGGCCAAGGCTGGGCTCCTGCCCCTGCAGGGATGGTTGCCGGAGGCGCATCCGGCCGCGCCCTCCAACGTCTCCGCCTTGCTCTCGGCGGTGGTGGTCAAGATGGCTGTCTACGGCCTGGTGCTGTCCACGGTGGTGCTCTTGGGCGGATCACCGCCTCTGTGGTGGGGAGAGCTGAGCCTGGCCCTCGGTGTCCTGACCGCCTTCTACGGCGTCCTGTTCTCGTTGCTGGAGCACGACCTGAAGCGAGCCCTGGCCTACAGCACGATCGAGAACCTGGGGTTCCTGGTCGGCATGCTCGGGGCGGCCCTCGTCTTCGCTGCCCTGGGTCGGCCCATGCTCGAGGCGCTGGCGCTGGTCGCGCTTGGCCTGCATGCGTTGAACCATGCCCTCTTGAAGGGCACGCTCTTTCTCGGAGCGGGGGCCGTCCAGCTGGCGACCGGGGCCCGGGACATGGACGCCCTTGGCGGCCTCGCCCGTCGCATGCGCTGGACGGGCGCGGCCTTCTTCGTCGGCGCGGCCGGGCTGGCCGGGATCCCACCCCTCAACGGTTTCCAGAGCGAATGGTTGGGTCTCCAGTCGCTGCTGCAGAGTCATCTATTGACCGACACCGGGGCGCGCATCGCATTGGCGGCCTCGGGTGCGCTTCTGGCCCTGACCTTCGCGCTGGCGGTGACCACCTTCACCCGGATCTTCGCCGGCGTCTTCCTGGGGGTGCCGCGCTCGGCCCCGGCGCGAGCGGCGAGGGAGGCGCCCCCGCTCATGGCGGCGGCCATGCAGCTGCCGGCGGCCCTCTCGGTGGTGCTCGGCTTGCTTCCCCCGCTCGGGCTCGGCGCGGCCTCGGCGGCTGCCTCGTCGGCCACCGGGGTGGCCGGCGTCCTCTCCGCCGTGCTGCCGCCGGTGTTCGTCCACCCCGGGCACTTCCCGCTCCTGACCCGACTCGGCGGCACCGTGCTGCAGGGGGTGGTGCCGGCCAACGGCCTGGTCGTGGTCCCGGCCGACGCCGGGTTCGCCAGCATCGCCCCGACCTACCTCGCCATCAGCTTGGGGCTGGTGATCGGGATCCTGGCCCTGGGCCTGCGACTGCTGGGGAGGCCGCGACCAGGGACGAGGTCAGTCTGGGCGGGGGCGGTCCCGGAGTACCGACCGGCCATGCAATACACGGCCACGGCCTTCACCAACCCCCTCCGTTTCGTCTTCGGCAGCGTCTATCGTTCCCGCCGCGACATCCGAGGGGACTACGGGCAGACCCCCTTCTTCGTCCGCTCGATCCACTACGCGCACGGGGTGGTGGAGCCGGTCGAGGCCTACGTCTACCGGCCCGTGGCCAGGGCGGTCCGGCGGCTGTCCGGGCGCGCCAGTGCCCTCCAGGCCGGGAGCGTCAACCTCTACTTGCTCTATCTCTTCGTGGTCTTCGTGGTCGTGCTCCTCTGGCGTTGAGGGGCGAGCTCGTCCGGTCGACCGGCTGACGGTCAGCTCACCCGCAGGCTGTAGGTCACCCCGACCAGGAGGTGCGCCTGGACCACGCCGCCGACCGGCTTGCCGAGGGCGGAGCGCCCCCGGGGGCCGATCAAGGTGACCTCCCCGTCCGTCGGCACCGGGACCGCCAGCTGCCCGGACCGTGTGCTGAGCAGGTCGCCGCACAGGCTCGCATCGCAGCCTGCTCGCTGCCAGACGATCAGGGCCTCGTTCCCGGCGAAGCTCTGGGCGGTGGTCACCCCCTCGACCGTGTAGCGCCAGTCGCCGTCCGGCAGGGGCACCGCGGTCCCCGCTCCCTTGAGCGTCGTCAGGGCGGCCACCGCTCCCAGCAGGTGGAGGAGGCGCACCGGGATCGGACGCCCGTCTGCCCAGCGGGTCACGAAGTAGAAGGCTGGGACGCCGTAGACCGCCGAGGACACGATGTGGGGCACGATGTCGACCGGGGTTGCCGCCCAGCCGTCGCCATCGATCACCAGGCCGGGATCGACGGTGCTGACCACCACCGCGCGGCGGTCCCAGGACGCCTCCCGCCAAGCGTCGTAGAGCCGGACCGCGTCGGTGACGTCTGCGAACTGAGGGGCGGCGGCGCTGGTCTCGATCAGCGCGTCCGGGCGCACCCGGTGGGCGGCTTGATGGATGACCTCAAGGTATCGGTAGAGCGCGGCCGCGCCCCAGCCCAGCGCCGGTCGTTCCACCTGGGCCGGGATGTCGTAGGCCCAGTCGATCTTGAGGCCGTCGGCGTTGAGGTCGCCCGGTCCGCTTCCGAGGAGGCGCTCCATGGTGACCGCCATCGTGCCCTGGAAGGCCGGGCTGGTGGGATCGACGATGGCTGGCGACACGGTGCGCCGGGTCTGGAGCCCGGGGGGCGGGATGGCGGCGAGGTGGTAGTCCCAGAGGGGCCACCAGAGCATCACCTTGAGCCCTTGGGCGTGGAGCCAGTCGATGAGCTGGCGCATGCCGACGTAGCCGCCGAAGCGAACCGGGTCCGGGGCGGGGTCCCCGATCGCCTCCTGCCAATAGGCGTCGATGACCACGGTGAAGGAGGGAAGCCCCAGCCGTTGGCGGGCCTCGGTGACGAACTGGCGTACCCACTGCGACGTGTAGGCCGGGCTGTCACGCTCCACCCGCTCGGCCATCTGCTCGCCCCAGGTATCGACGATCGGCTGCCGCCACCACGAGGGCTGCGAGCGAGGGGGGACGGCCCCGGGGGCCGCCCCGAGGCTGACCAGGGCGTCGCGGTAGGCGGCGAGCGCCTGGATGGGGTCTCGGCCGAAGGTGACGACGAAGGAGGGGAAGCGCAGGCGACCTCCCGACATCCCTCCTGCCCCGTGGTCGGGGATGCGCCGAAGGATCCCCAGGGGATAGTCGACCTCGACCGACCCGCTCGAGTCCACGGCCAGGGTCTCCGCGTCGGGGACCTGGACCAGGCCGAGGCCGAACCAGCCTGGCGGTCCCTCCAGCGCGACCTCGAACGGCGCGGGCGCGAGCGGCACCCAGCCCACGGTGGTGACGGTCGGGGTCTGGTCAGGTGTGCGCTCGAGCGGGGACCAGCCGGCCTGGATCGTGGAGAGGTCGATGCCGGAGGTGCCGTTGCTGAAGAAGAGCGGGGCCACCGCACCCCGGAAGGCCCCGGAGGAGGCCGAGAAGGAGACCGTGAAGAAGCGAGGGGAGGCGACCACGACCGCCTCCTCGATCAGGTTCCCGGCCCAGTCGATCCGATCGACGATCGCCTCCCCGGGCCGTGGCCCACGACGGACGATGACGCGTCCGGGAGCGGTGGCCGCGCCACGGGCCGCCATCTCCAAGGGCAGGGTGGTGTAGGTGGTGCCGTTCGGGCTCTCGAGGGCCGCCCTCCCATCGGCGTTGAGGTGGAGCACGTAGGTGGACCCATGCAGGGTCAGGACGGGAGCGCTGCCCAAGCCGAGGACCGATCCCAAGGCTGTCGAGAGCAGGGCGACGAGGACCAACGCCAAGACCACCGCCAGCGCCAGCAGCCGGGGGACCCCTCCGTGACGCGCGGCCACGATGGACAGGGCAGAGGGATGCGTCGTTCGCGAGGCGTTCATCAGCGTTGGGGTGAGACGGGAGCGCAGCTCCATCCTACCCGGCCGGGCCCGGCGGCAAACCGACGCGCGCTCGTCGCTCGGTCGGGAAGAGGGCGACGTCGGCGGCGCGGGGGTCGCCCGCTCATGGCTCGGCCGGCGGTCGCCGGCCGAGCCATCGGCGGTGCCTCACCCGGCTTTGTAGACCTCCTGGGTCCCATCCGGGGCCACGATCACCATGGCGTCCTGCACCTTGGTGATGTGGGCGTAGTCCTGCGGGGTGCGATCCCAGAAGACGCCGACGGTGTCCATCTTCTGGTGCTGGAGGGCGTCGCGGACCGCCGTCTCCTGAATGCTCCTGGCGGTCTTGATCGCCTGGACCAGCTCCTCGCCAGCCGCCCAGCCGATGGTGCCGCTGGCGATCTGGTCAGGCGAGGCATAGCCGGCCGCCTTCATGCCCGCGAGGTAGGCGTTCGCGTCCCGGATGGTCGGACGGTTGGCCGGAGTGTCGGGGAGGCTGTTGGCGAGCTGCTGGATCGATCCCAGCATGTAGACGTTCTGCATGATCGTCGGCCCTCCTGCGGCTGCGATGAAGCTCGGCAGCCAGCAGCCGGAGCACTCGCTGATCGGGATGGTCGGATCCTGGCTGCGGATGGCCCGGATGGCGGTGCTCGTGTCGGGGCCGGGCGTGAGGCCGAGCACGATGATCTGGGGCTTGGCGGCCAGCAGCGCCAGGACCTGCGGCGTGTCGTTGGTCTGGCCGGGCTGGGTGTTCTGGGTCGCCACGACCTCGAACCCGTACTGCTTGCCCAGCGACCTCATGTACCCCTCGTTGGGAAGCCCGCCTGAGGTGGCATCCTGGATCACGGCGACCCGGGTGTAGTGGCGGGGCACGATGAGCTTGAGCACGGTGTCGACGTCGTCTTGATAGAAGACGTTGTAGAAGCCGGGGAAGGCATAGGAGTGCAGCTGCTGCTGGGTCAGCCCTTGCATGTTCCAACCCGACTGCATCCCGATCATCACCGTCTGCAGGGCATCCGCGACCGGCACCGCGGCTGCCGACGAGGACGTCTCCTCTGGTCCCAGGATGAAGTTGGCGTGATCCTCGGTCACGCACTTGCGGGCTAGGGCGGCGGCGGTGGGCGGCGATGACTGGTCGTTCTCCTCCACCACCCTCACCTTGCGCCCGAGGACCCCGCCGTGCTGGTTGAGCATGTCGAAGTAGGCCATGGCCCCGAGCGCGTCGTACTGCCCAAGCTGGACGAAGGGGCCGGACAGGGCCACGTCCAGGCAGACGACGATCGGGGCCGTCGACTGACTGCTCCCTCCGCTCGTGCCCCCACAGGCCGCCACGGCCAGGGCCGTGGCGCCGAGCGCCACAAGCCAGCGGCGGTGAGAGCTCGCTCGGGGGTTGGGTCTCCGCATCACCACTTCCTCTTTCCTCCTCTTCCTCCTCCTTCTCGTCTCCCGTCGCGCTCCCGTCCTCGTCGCCCCCACCGCCCGCTCACCCGGGCTCGCCCGCGGCGGCGGCCCCCCCGATCAGCCCCATCAGCTCGGTCCGGACCAGGTCCGACCTCCTGAAGTCGTCGGCGTCGCCTTCGAAGCGAAGGCGGCCCTGAATGAGGACGAACAGACGGGAGGCGATGCTGGCCAGCAGCTCGAGGTCGTGCTCGACCACCACCACCGCCATCTCCTCGCCCAGGCCCGAGAGCAGCTCGGCGAGGCGCCCCCGCTGGGCGCCGCTGAGGCCAGAGGCTGGCTCGTCGAGGAGCAGCAGCCTCGGGGCGGCGGCGATGGCCCGAGCCATCTCCACCATCCGCTGCCCTTCCAGGGTGAGGCGCCCGGGGTCGGTGTGGGCGAGGTGGGCGACGCCAACCCGGGTCAGAGCGGCGTGGGCACGCTCCCGCGCCTGCTCGAGGTCGCTTCGGGCGATGGCCCGGGCCATCGTCGTCCGGTGCGAGGGCAGGCAGGCGACGGCGACGTTGTCGAGCACGCTCCGATGCCGCATCAGGCGCACCATCTGGAAGGTGCGGGCCACCCCCAGCTGGGCCCGCTCTGCCGCGCTCCAGTGGCTCACGTCCTGTCCCTCCAACACCACCCGTCCGGCGTCGAGGCGGAGGCCGCCGGCGATCAGCTCCAGGAGCGTGCTCTTGCCCGCCCCGTTCGGCCCGCAGATCCCGTAGAGCCCCGGCCGGGGGACCTCCAGGCTCACCGCGTCCACCGCCACCAGGCCACCGAAGCGCCGGGAGAGCCCTTGGCAGACCAGGGTCGGTGCGACCCCCTCCGGCCTGCGGCCTCCCGGACCGGGCACCACCTGGTCGGGGCGGGGAGGACCGGTCGGACGGACGGATGGCCCCCGATCGTCGAGCGCCGTGGGGTGCTGAGACGTGCCCCGTTGCTGGAAGGCGTGGGCGGCATTGACCGCGATCTGAGCCAGCCCCCCGGGCTCGAAGAGGAGGACCGCGGTGAGGAGCACGCCCTCGATGACCAGCAGGTGGGTGTTGACCAGGGTGGTGCTGCCGGCCAGGTACTGGATCCCAATCGCACCGACGATGGCCCCGATCAGGCTCCGTCGCCCCCCGACGAAGAGCATGACCAGCAGCGTCAACTCGGTCGTCTGGCTGAAGAGGTCGGAGGAGACCACCACCTGGGTGCCTGCGAACACGCTCCCACCCAAAGCGGCCAGCATCGATCCCAGCACGAAGAGCTCGAGCTTGCGGCGGCTGGTCAGGATGCCCAGGGCCGCGGCGGTTCGCTCGTCCGAGCTCAAGGCCAGCTCGAGGCCGACCCCCGACCTCAGGATTCGGCCGCAGGCGAGCACGCACAGGCCCAGGATCAGGGCGGCGACGATGCCGGATTGGATCAGGCTGCTGGAGGCCGAGTCCCCAGCCCACAGCGGCTCGATGCCGCCGATGCCAGTGTAGCCCCCGAGGTAGGTGGAGTAGGTGACGTAGGTCGTCACCGGGATGGGGAAGAGGACCGTGGCCAGCGCGAGCGCCAGCCCTGGGGCGCGGGTCACGACGCTGCCGACGGCGGCGCCGACCACCCCGCTGCCCAGCACTGCGACGACCAGGGCGAGAGGGACCGGCCATCCGTACCGGGTGTTGAGGATGGCGACCGTGTAGGCACCCATCCCCATGAAGACGGACTGGCTGAAGGCAAGCTGGTTGCTGTAGCCGATCTGGACCGCCATGCCAATGGTCACGATGGCGTAGGCGATGGCCAGCACCAGCACGCTGTCGTAGTAGGTGCCCTGGAGTGCGATCACGGCGATGACCCCGGCCAACGCCACCCCGACCGCGGACGCCATCGGGCCGATGGCTGCCCCCCGTCGCGTGGGGGAGAGCCGAGGGCGATGCGCGATGGACGGGGTCAATGGGCGACCTCGGGCAGCCCCATGAGCTGTGGCCGGAAGAGCATGACCGCCGCCAGGACTCCGTACAGCAGGGTCTCGCCGTAGGCCGTGCTGACGTACCCGCTCAAGAAGGCCTCCAGCAGGCCGATGGCAAGCCCCGCCAGCACCGCCCGCCCCGGACGGGTGAACCCCGCGAAGGCCGCTGCCACCACCCCGCTCAGGCTCAGCCCGGCGCCGCTGTTGTAGACGAACCCGGTGATGGGGGAGCCGAGGATGCCGAAGGTGCCGGCCAGCACCGCCGTGAGCACGAAGATGCCGCGGCGGAAGCGTCGGCTGTCGATGCCTACGATCCTGGCTCCGATGGCGTTCTCTCCGCAGGCGGCCATCGCCTTGCCGACCAACGTGAACCGCAGGCAGAGGGCGAGGCCGGCTCCGACCAGGACGGCAAAGCCGATCACGAGCAGGCCGGCGCGTTGCACGTGGAGCCCATGGAGGTCCAGGGCGTTGCCTGGCCAGAGCGCGGGGGCGGCGTGCACGACCGTGCCGAACACCTGCTGGGCGACACCCTCGAGCACGAAGGAGAGGGCGAAGGTGAAAAAGAAGATGGCGACGATCCCCTCCCGCGCGCGCCCCCAGTCGACGGCGATGCGCAGCACGATGAGGTCGTAGACGAGGCCGATGAGGGCGATCACGGCCAGGACGGTCACGATCGCAAGGCCCAGGTTCCAGCCGTGCACGCGGGCCAGCAGGTCCACCCCAAGCGCCCCGATCATCGCGAAGTCCCCGGCCGCCAGGTTGAGCATGTTCGCCACCCGGAACCACAGGGCGAGACAGACCGCGAGCACGGCGTAGATCGCCCCTGAGGTCAGCCCGGAGAGCACGAGGTTGCCGAACTCGGTCATCGGCCGCCTCCGCCGCCATGGGGCGACCGCGCCCCATCGACGACGATGCCGTTCTGGACCCGGATCACCCGATGGCTCAGCTCCAACGCCCGGGCCGGGTTCTCCTCGATCAGCACGATGGTCCTGCCCTCCCGGTTCATGGCCGCCAGGACCTCGTAGAGACGCCGGGAGACGATCTCGGCAAGGCCCAGGCATGGCTCGTCGATGATGAGGATGCGGGGACGGCTGGCGATGCCCCGGGCCAGGGCCACCATCTGCTGCTCACCCCCCGACAGGGTGCCCACCTTCTGGTCGAGCCGAGTCGACAGCTGGGGGAAGAAGCGCAGGGCGTGAGCCACCGCGTCGGACCTGAGGGCCGCCTTGAGGCTCCGGGTCCAGGCATAGCAGCCCAGGGCGATGTTGTCGATCACGGACAGGTTGGGGAAGAGCTGACGACGCTCCGGCACCAGCACCAGGCCACGCCTGACCGTCCACACGGGATCCCCGGCCGGGGCGGGCTCGCCGAAGAGGCGCACCGTGCCCCGCCGGTCGGCGAGCCCGGCCACAGCCATGGCGATGCTGGACTTGCCGTTCCCGTTGGGCCCTACGATGGCCACGCACTCGCCCTCCGCCACCTCGAACGAGGCCCGCTCGACGGCCACGAAGTCGCCGTAGGTGACGGACAGGTCTGACACCGCGAGCGCCATGGCTTCGCCCGCAGGCGGCGTTCCCGAGAACCTCACCACCTCCCTCCGGCAGCGCCTTGGGCGCCTCCCGTTGCCCCGATGCTAGGGACTGTCTTGCCGACTGTCAACGAGCAGTCGGGCTCAGCCGACCTGGCCTCGGCGGCGGTCATCGAGGGTGAGCGAGGGGGCCGGGGGGAGGGCCCGGTCGCGCTACACCGCGTCCAGCAGGATGTGCACGACCGTGCCGGCGAGCAGGCTGCGGGTGCGCACGAACACCATGCCCAGCCCCAGCCCCAGGCTGCCCTGGGTGCAGATACCTGCGCAGGCGGCCGCGACTGGATCGCCATGGACCCCAGACCAGTTGGCCCCGAGGTGCCAGAGCCCGAAGACCAGTGAGCTCACCACCACCCCCCAGGCCGGTCCTGCCTCGGCAGCGACACGGGTGAGGAGTGCCCCGCGGAAGAGGAACTCCTCGGAGAACCCGTTCTGGAGCACGTTCCCGGCCAGGGTCATGAGCAAGGCCAGGGGCGGGCGACCGCCGAGGACGACCTCGGCCAGGGCGCCGAGCGCGGGCAACGTGGCCCACACGGCCAGCACCCGCGCGGTGGATCGGCTGCGCGTCAGCCCCAGCTGGGCCGCTCGGACCCCCAGCGCCAGCAGGATGGCCAGCGGCAGGATCACGTAGGTCACGAGGTTGGAGAACGAGGCGCCGAGCCGGAGCGCCTGACCTCCGAGCAGCAGGGCCCGAACGAGCCCCGACCAGAGGGGGATGGAGCCGAGCCAGGTTGGGCCCACCCGGTGGAACACCATCCCATCGACGCCGGTCAGGACCACCGCCAGCGCCACCACGGCCAGCTGTGACCGGGATCGCCAAGACCCTCCCCGTTCCGGAGGCCACTCGACCGGCGCCGTGACCAGGAGCATGATCCAGGTGAGCGCCAGCACCCCGGTCAGCTGGCCGAGACCGAGAAGGGCGAGCTCTGCCTCGCCGCGGAGCGCCAGGAGCACACCGCTCGCAGCCCACACCGCGGCAAAGCACCAGGCCGCGGGGGCCCGGATGGCCGAGGCGATGGGCTGGAGCATGCTCGCTCAGCTCTTCCTGGCAGCCACCATGAGGGCCGACGCCGCCGAGGACGGTTGCTCGATGTCCCCCACCCGGAGGCACCGTAGCACAGGGCCTGAGCCCCTGTCGAGTTGCTCCATCCGGTGAGGGGCGGTCTCGGGTTGAGGGAAGGGCTGGCCCCGAGCTGGATGGGCCGGCACGAACAGAACCGGGTCGCTCCCGGGACCGCGAGCCGCCGGGCCAGGGAGACCTTGCCGTGCCAGACACCGGCTCCGCCCCATCGCCCCCTCGCCGGTGCCGTTCGACCTCACCCATCGCCCGATCGAGGTCGGGTCGCTGACCGACGGGGGATCCGGCCAGGAGAGGCGGAGGGTATGCCAGCGCAAGGGTGACGGCTCAGCCGGGCCGGGCGACGACGGCCGTGACGGACCTTCCCGGCGCAACGTGAGCGCAAGGTTGCGTCGAGGGAGGGAGGGGATCGGATGGGGACCGGAGGGCCCGGTGGGGCAGGATGGCGAGGGATGGGTCTCACGACCGTCCGGAGTTCCCTGACCGTGCCCGAGGAGCCGCAGGCCGCCGGTGTGATGAGGTTTGAACCGGGACGGGCGAGGGCAGGAACAGGGGTGGACGAGCCACGTCCCACCTGAGGTCGAGATCATCGCGTCGAGGAGGTGCATTGACAATGGCATCCCTGATCCCTTGGCGAAGGGAGAGCGCACTGGCCGAGTGGGACCCCTTCCGCGAGCTGGAGGAGATGCACGAGCGGATGGGGAGACTGCTCGACCGCACCTTTGGTGACTGGCTCAGCACCGAGGGCTGGTTGCCGATGGTCGACGTCGAGGAGCGAGACGATGCCTGGGTGATCGAGGCGGACCTGCCCGGCGTCGAGCGCAAGGACGTGACCGTCGAGCTCCAAGACAACCAGCTGTCGATCCATGGCGAGCGCAAGGAACGCGAGCGCTCCGGCCAGCTCCGACGCCGGACGCGCCGCACCGGTCGGTTCGAGTACCGGCTCACGCTTCCGAGCGGCGTCGAGGGGGACAAGGTCCAGGCCTCGATGGCCAACGGGGTGCTGACGGTCGTTGTCCCCAAGAGCTCTGCGGCCCAGCGCAAGCGGATCGAGGTCAAGAGCAGCTGAGGGACGGGCCGGGGCGCGAGCCCCTGCCGGTGTCGTCCCGCCGGCCGCGGCCGGGATCGATCCCGGCCGCGGTCGGGTCGTGAGGTGGGGTCAGGTCGTGACCGGCCTCACCCAGCGTCGCCGGATCGCGACCAGGACGCCCAGACCGATCGCGGCCAGGATCAGCATGCCCGCGAACTCCAGGCCCAAGAACACCCCCACCTGTGGGGCGAGGATCGGAGGGAGGACGCCGTGCTGCATGAGGGCCAGCTGCTGGGGGGTGGCGGTGAGCAGCATCGTGAGCAGGATGGCGATCCCGTGCATGGCGTCCCAGCCGGCGTGCAGGAGGGAGACCAGGAGATAGGCGCCCGCCAGCCCCCAGCTCGGGCGCAGGTGGCCCGACCTGGCCGCGGCGTGGAACAGGAACCCTCCCAGGATCGCGGTCCACAGCCCGTGGCCGATGGGGGCCAGCACGTTGCGCAGGACCTGCGTTCCCACCACGCTGACCAGCGGCCCTCCGCCCTGGGCCAGCAGGGCCACGAAGGCGTAGCCGCTGCTCTCGAGGGCGGCGAAGCCGAACCCGATGGTGGCACCTAAGACGATGCCGTCGCGGGTGGTGTAACGCGACAGCCCGAGCGAGAAGATCACGAGCGCGACGAGCTTGACCGCCTCCTCGATCAACCCCACTGCCAGGTAAGGCAGCACGGCGTCCTGGAGCAGCCAGAACTCCAGGACCGAGGCTGCCAGCACGCCCAGCGTGCCCCCGCCGATGAAGGCGTAGACCACGCGCTGCGCGCTCAGGGCCGAGTCGGCCTGGTGGTCGAAGTTCCAGACCACGGCGCTGACCGGCACCAGGAAGCTGCCGAGCAGCACCACGGTTGGGACCAGGGCCACGTTTCCGGTGCCGATGGTGACCAGCACCGAGGCGATCCACAGGACAGTCCCACCGGCGAGCACAACCAGCCAGCGCCATCGTCGAGCGCCGGGGCTTGTCATCCCGGATGCGGTCGCCACCTTGCACCTCCTCGTACCTTGCTCTCGGGCTCACCGTTCGGCTGGCCCGAACCCAGCGTGATCCACGCTCCTACCTCTGATCGTGCACCAGTGGCCGCCCGCTGTCGGCTCCGGCTCGGAGAATGGGCGACGGTCCGCGATGGTGATCAGCACGACAGGTCGTCAGGCAGCCGGGTGGGCGGTCGCCGGCCAAGGCCGAGCCAGCGAGGAAGGGGGGAGCGTGCCCGGCCAGGCACGGCAGCTTCCCAGCCGTCCCGCGCCCATCCACCGATCGAAATCGTCCCCCCGAGGCGAGGGGTCTCGAGTCGGGCGGACGGCGACGACGCCGCCGCTGGTAAGCTGCCCACGGTCGCGGCCAGGATCAGGACGGTTCGAGGGTGCGGGTCGAAGTCAAGCGATGGGACGGCTCTTGAGACCACGCGGCAACCCAGGGGCTCGCCTGCGTGAGCTGCTCCAGGGCCCCGACCCGGTGCTGGCGCCGGGCGCCTACGATGCCCTTTCCGCCCGGCTGGTCGAGGAGGCCGGCTTCCCATGCGTCTACATGACCGGGTTCGGCAGCTCCGCCTCGCTCCTGGGGCAGCCCGATGTCGGCCTGCTGGGCATGGCCGAGATGGTTGACAACGCCCACCGCATCGCCGCCGCGGTCGAGGTGCCGGTGATCGCCGACGCCGACACGGGCTATGGAGGCCCGATCAACGTCGTCCGCACCGTCCGGGAGTACGAGCGGGCCGGCGTGGCCGCCATCCACCTGGAGGACCAGGTGATGCCCAAGCGGTGCGGGCATCTGGAGGGCAAGCAGGTGGTCCCCTACCAGGAGATGGTGGCCAGGCTCCGCGCGGCGGTGGACGCGCGAGGCTCATCCGACCTGGTGCTCATCGCCCGGACCGACGCGCGGGCGACGGAAGGCCTGGAGTCGGCGCTGGACCGTGCCCGAAGATACCACGAGGCGGGCGCGGATGTGCTCTTCATCGAGGCACCCCAAGACGAAGGGGAGGTGGAGGCAGTGGCCGCCGCTTTCCCCGACGTGCCCCTCCTCTTCAACTGGGCCGAGGGGGGAAGGACCCCACCGATCGAGTATGAGCGGCTGCGGCAGCTGGGGTTCAAGCTGGTGATCTTTCCGATCAGCGCCCTGCTGGCAGCGACCGAGGCCATCCGCCAGGTGCTGGCCACGATCCGCGCCGATGGCACCCCGCGAGCGGCGCTGACCGACCTCCCAAGCTTCAAGCAGTTCACCGAGCTGGTGGGGCTCAGCGAGGTGCAGGAGCTGGAAGCGCGGTACGCCGCCGAGGACGGTTGAGGTACGCAGGAGGCCTCGGTGTCGCGCCTGGAGCCCCAGACCAGCTTCCGCCCAGCCGATGGCCTGGATGCCACCGCAGCGATGGCGCCTCTTCGGACCGGGAAAGAACCGGTCGGCCTCGACCGGCTCCGAGCCGTGCCGAGGGGACCCCATCAGAACGAGTCCCGATCGGGACCCCCGGTCGGTCTTGGCGCGCACCCACCTCAGGGCTCGGCCAGGACCGCATCGGCAAGCCCCGGCGCCTGACCCTGGCCCCGGGCAGTCCCTGCGGGCGCAGCATCCCGGCTGCCTCCAGGCCCTCCGCCACGATCCGGCCGTGGGGTGTGGCCAACGTGGCCAACATTGTCGTGAGGCGATGGATCGTGTCCCGCCGGATGGCCGCCAGGTGGGCCGGGGGTCCGGCGCGGCGCCGCCCCGTGCGTGGCTCTGCGTTCTGAACCGGCGGTGGCGGTCGCTTCCGGCGCTGAGGCCGCTCGACGAGGGGGGCCGAGAGCTCCGGTTCGGGAGGACCACCGGCTTCAGGTGGCCCAACCACGCCGGCAGCGACCGGCAGCCGACGCGCCGGGGTTGACAACAGCTGGCGTGTCTACACGCTACAATCCACTTCCATGAACTTGAAGCAGTGGGCGCGCGAGCAAGGCATCCACCCCGTGACCGCCTACCGCTGGTTCCCGTCGGGCAAGCTCCCCGTCCCGGCCCGGCGAGTTGGTCACCTGATCTTGGTGGACGCCCCGGCGCGGTCCCCGGCCGGTGTGACCGCCCGCTCGCGTGTCCTCTGCGGATCAGCG
>DATGLL010000128.1:0-28294 GCA_035294145.1 Candidatus Dormiibacterota bacterium
AACGCCGCGATCAACCTGGCGAGGTACTCGCCCGGGGCACCCCACCAAGCTGGCTTGGTGGGGACCCCGCCCGTAGGCTCAGTTGGAGCCTTCGTGAAGCGCAGAGCCGCGGTAAGACCCGGGCCTCCCGGGCACGCGGCGGGGAAGCGCGAAGCTCGCAAGGGCAACCCCGTGAGGGGTGCCGTATGAGTGCTACTGCGTACTCGGCGGCAACGGCCGACGGCATCTCCCCGAGCGCCACCCTGCCCCCTTAGGCGGTGGGCAAGCCGGTCCGGGCCCAGCACCTGCGCGCCGACGAGATGGCGTGGGAGAACTTCGGCACCCCCATGGTCATCGAGCTCAAGGCCGGCCTTGACGGGAGCGGACGGATCGTGGCCTGGAACTCCCAGGGCTGGACCGCCAGCCGGGGGAACCGGCCCGGGCCGCCCGGCAACCTCCTGGCCGGTTTCCCTGAGCCGCCGCCACCGCCCTTGCCGTCGGCCCGGTTACCGCTCGGGGACGACAGCTTGAACTCGATGCCCTCCCAGCCTTCCCCGACCAGGAGGTGGTCTCGCACGAGGCCCACCAGCCCCAGCCGTTCACCGGCCCGCTTCGCTCCCTCAGCCGGCTCCAGAACACGTTCGCCAACGAGCCGCTCATGGACGAGCTCGCGGACGCGATTGGAGCTGACCCGGTCGACCTTCGGTTGCGGCACGCCAGAGACCCACGCCTGGCCGCGGTCATCATCGCCACCGTGACACGACCAGCGGGGCCATCACCATCGACCAAGTGGCGGTCGCCCACGGCGGCGGGGTGACCATCAACCCGGACGGCTCACGCAATCACAGATCGAGGGGAGCATCGTCCAGGGGCCCAGCCAGGCGTTGAAGAAGGAGGTCCGCTTCGACCGCCCGAGCGTGCTCAGTGCCGACTGGCCTCATACCCATCATCACCTTCGCCGAGCTTCCCAACGACGTGCGGATCGAACTCATCGACCATCTGAGCTGCCGGCGTCGGCGCGGTCAGCATCTCCGTCGTCGCCGGGGCCCTCGGCAACGTCATCTTCAACGCCACCGAGGCGCGTCTGTGCCGGGTGCCTCTCACCCTCGACTGGTCAGGGCTGCGCTCTCGACCGCCTGGGGCTCGGAGCCGAGCACAGGCCAGGTTGAGCATGGCGCCATCCAGAGCCGATTCAGGGTGGGGCCAGCGGGCTGGTCACCGGCCGACCAGCCTCGCACCGCGGCCGCCGCCCCGGGCCGATCCTGGTCCCAGGGCTCGGCCAGGTCGAGGCCGATGAGGAGAGGAGGATCGCCGCCAGCCGTTCCAGCTCCGGCCCCTGGTCGGCCGAGGCCTTGACGTTGGCCATGACCTCGGCCACGCAGCGGGACGGCGCCAGCCGCTCACCACCGACCGCCTCCGCCTCCCCCTCACCAGAGCACCGTCGAGGCCAGGCGGGCACCCTCGACCAAGGCCTCCAGCTTGGCCCACATGATCGAGGGGTGCACGCGACGCACGAAGGGCCCCTGAGCGAAGCCGCAGTCGGTACTGGCGATCACCCGCTCCCGTCCCACCAGCCGAGCCAGGCGGATGAGGCGCTCGGCGACCAGCTCTGGGTGCTCGACCACGTTGGTCGCATGGCTGATCACCCCGGGCAGGAGCACCCGGTCCTCGGGCAGCGCCACCGTCTCCCAGACACGCCACTCATGCTCATGCCGTGGGTTGGCCTGCTCCAGGGCGTAGCCACCGGCGCGCACCCGCAGGACCAGGTCGATGATGTCCTTCAGGGGGACGTCGCCAGTGTGCGGGGCATTCCAGCTCCCCCAACAGATGTGGTATCGCACCCGCTCCATGGGCAGCCCCTCCAGGGCCGCGTTGAGCGCCTCGACCCGCGGCATGGCCCATCGACGATAGTCCTCAAGCGTTCCCGGTGGGACGATCAGCTCGTACATCATCGGGAACCAGGCGTCGTCGACCTGGAGGTCGAGGCCAGCATCGATGATGGCCCGGTATTCCTCCCGCAAGGCATCGGCGATGGCGAACAGCAGCTCCTCGTCGTTCGCGTAGTACTCGTTCTGACGCCCCGCGGCCAGACTGGCAGGGGCGACCACGGGGAGGAAGCCATGGCGCGCACCTGCGGCCTCCATGGCCGCCTTGAAGTTGTCGATGTCCCGTTGCAGCTGCGCATGGCCACGGTACCGGATCGGCCCGACGCATACCCAGGCACCGATCGCCCCCTCGAAGCCCTGGGTCCGGTCGTACTCGTCGTAGAACTCGCGGAAGCGCCGACGCTCGGCGGTATCGGGTACGACCCCACCCATCTCCTCCCCCGTCGGGGGTCGGTACTCGAACCCATCGAGACGCTCAAGCACGTACCGCGACCAGCTGATACCCTTCCCGAACTCCCCGTCGCTGGGGATGTCGATGCCAATCTCGACCTGCTTCGCGACCACGGCCGCGACCGCGTCGCGAAGCGTCCGTTGGTAATGACTGGGGTCGACCTCACCACCCGCGCTCTGGGTGCGCAGCAGCTCCACCAGCTCCGGCGGACGCACCAGGCTGCCGACGTGCGTGGTCAGGATTCGTCCCTGGCTTCGCATTCTCCCGCTCCTACCTCCCTCCTGGTTCCTCTTCTTCCGGATCAAGTGCAAGGACAACGGTAGCGGCGCGCGCGGCCACGCCGGGGCGAGCCGCCTCCCACGCGGCTTGACGCTCGCTGGCCTCGATCGGCAAAGGTGGGTCAGATCGAGACCGCGATGGCATGATCGGCCGTCACCGGGATCGGAGTGGGGATGCGTTCCCAGGTGATCCCCGCGTCGGCTGAGCGGAAGAGTCCCCGGTTGTTGCCGGCGTAGAAGGTCCCCGGCTGGACGGGGTTGGCAGCCAAGAACGCACGAAGGCTCCCATTGGTCTCGGGCAACCCCTCACGAGCCTCCTGCCAGGGACCGTCGCCCGAGCGGCGATAGATGGTTGCGTCCGCCGCGGCAGGGTCGTGCGCCGTTCGAGGCGAGGTCGCCGCCGAGACCAGGATCGTGTCCGGGTCGCCCGGGTCGACGGCCAGCCCATAGAGGTAGTGGCGTTCGATTCCTTGGCCGGGGTGGGTCCAGGTGTCGCCCCGGTCGCGACTCTCGTTGTAGCCGTGGCCAGGGAGGCTGAACCCGTCCCCGGCCGCCGAGTACAGCCGGCCCGGCGCCCGGGGGTGGACCGCCAGCGTGTGGGTGTCCCTGGGACCGTCGGGGACCCGGTCGTCCCAGGTGTGGCCACCGTCCCGGCTCCGGACCAGCGCCCCGGCCTCGATGCAGACGTAGAGCGTGCCTGCCTCCCAGGGATCGAGCGCGATCCAGCGGACGTGGCTGGTCTCAGGTCGGGGCGGGAAGCTCCAGCTCGGGGCCGAGGGGAGCGCCAGCATGCCGGGGAGCGCCTCCCACGTGAGGCCTCCGTCGTCGGACCGGAAGAGCGCGCTCGGGTCGGTCCCCGCGTACACGACCCCGTCCGCGCCCGCCCGCTCGTTAGGGCTGACGGCGACGGCCGACACCGAGGCCGTCGCCAGTCGGGCGCTCGCCGACCGCCAGCTGGCGCCGCCATCCAGACTGCGCCAGAGACCGCTTCCGGCCGTGCCACACCAGACCCGCTCCGGCCGCAACGGATCGATCGCCACGCACCGTGGCCTTCGCCCTTCCAGCTGCCGCTCCACCTGCCATCGCCCACCCTTCTCGCGCACGCAGAGCAGGGTGTCGTCTGCTGCCATGTAGATCGTCGTCATCGCGACGCTCCTTTCCGAAACGACGCCGCTCGGCCCGCCGCCGTGCCGACCTGGCGCTCCCGCGACCGTGGTTCCATCTTCTCATTCCATGAGGAGGGCTGGGCGCGAGGCCCGATCCCGATACGATGGGGGGGCCTCCGAGCATGGACGAGCTTGACCCGGCGATTGAGGAGTTCTTGCGCCAGGCCAGGGAGTTGGCCCAGCGGCAGGCCCAGCTGGCCGGCCAGCACCAGCAGATGGTCCCGACGTTGCTGCCTGGCGAGGACCCCCGCACCCCTTTCGCCGACGACGCCCGACACTGGGCCGTGGTCTACGATGAGCTGGTCACGTTCAAGGAGCAGATCCTGGCCACGGCCGAGGAGGGACGACGGCGACTCCCTCCTCCTGCATCCCTGGAGGCCCACTATGACGAGCGGGTCCTGGGGCTGGAGCTGGAGCGGCTGCGGCTCCACCGACAATTCTGGGTCCGTCGGGCGCGAGCGCTGGCCCCCAACGAGGGCAACGACCGGGGCCAACCGCAGGGTCAGGCTGGTTGAGCCACCCTCACCGCCGACACTCGCGGGCGTGCCGGCGTGGCGCCGCAACGTGCTTCACGTCCAGCCCCAGCTACCCCACCTGGCCGTTCCCCGATGGCTCGACGTCTGTCCAGCAACCGCCCCGAGGCTGCAGTCCCGCTCCGCACGTGGATCAACAGGGGCTCGGCGAGCGCCTCCTCCGGGCCGCCGTTGCCGGTGATGCCGGCGGTCCTGGCCGCAGGACCCGCGGCGACCGCAGCTGCCCCGGGCGAGGCATCGGGCTCGCTCGGCGCGGGCTCGAGCCCCAGCCGCCCGCTCCAGGAGCAGCGCCCGCTCCTGCCGGTTGCGGGTCAGGCCGGCCGTGCGCTCGTGCTCGGCCGCAGCCTCCGTCCCGGCCCAGCCTGAGCGGGGAGTGACCCCGGACGCTGGGCAGGAGGGAGTCGACGCACCGTGCCGGCTCCAAGGTGAGCGCGTCCGCCGCCCCAGCCCCGCCCGGGGCTGTACGCCGTCCCCACCGCCCGGTTCAGACCCACCGCCGGTGAAGGCGCCACCCGGGAGAGCGCCGCGTAGAAGGCGGCAACCCGGGGCCAGTCCATCTCCTCGGTGGTGGGGCGCGATCGTGACCGGCCACGAGGCGGCCTGGAGCGTGCACGGCCCCGGTGGCCCGAGCAACCGTTCGGCCCGCCCCTGCACGGCCAGCCCCCGCCGGATGAGCAGCTGATCCCGGCGGCTCCGGTCCTGATCGAGCACAGCACCAACTCGTCCCTGGACCCTCCCCGCGCCTGGAGGCGCAACGCCTGGATCTCCATCAGTGCCACCAGACGGTCGCCGAGTCAGCTTCCCGAGGCCCGAGCGCAAGGGTCGAGACCCCGACCGTTGCCCCTTCAGCACCGGGACCCTCCGGGTCGAGCCCGATCGCCGCCACGTCACCCTGCCCAGGATCGGCACCGTGCGCACGTGCGAGCGCACCCGCCGGCGGGAGCGGCTGGGCCGGGCACGCATCCTCGCCGCCACCCCGAGGCGGGTCGGGGAGCGGGTGGTGGTCTTGCGGGTCGAGCTCCAGCGGCCGCAGGGGCGCCCCACGAGGGGTCCCCATCGGAGCACGCTCCGATGGAGTGCCCCGGGACGAGTCCTGATGGGGTCCCCAGGCCGGCCTCGTGGGGACCCTGGTGAGACCCGGGCCTCCCGGACGCGCGGCGAGGAGGCGCGAAGCCCGCGAAGGCAACCCCGTGAGGGGTGCCGCATGAGACGATCGCTTACTCAGCGGCAACGGCTGAAGGGTCCTCCACACCGGCCCCAACCGGTCCGTCTCGGAATCCGGCCCGCAGCCCACGGCTTCGGCGCCGGCCCGCTCCTCAGGATGGGCTGGCGACTGGTGCGCCGCACCAAGCGGCGGGCTCGGCCAGCCGCACGTCGTAGCAGACCAGCGCTTTGAGCTTTCTCCTCGGCGTGCGGGCGGAGGCCAGATGGATTGCGTCGAGCGACCGCCGCTCGGGAGGGCACATGGACCGGGGGATCGAGGGGTGGTCGGGGGCCCGGGACTTGAACCCGGGACCTCACGGTCCCGAACCGTGCGCGCTGCCGGACTGCGCCAGCCCCCGCTCCAACCGAGAGCGCCATTGTATCGTGCCCGCGGGCGGGCGGCGCCGTCAGCGCTCGCGTCGGGCTCAGCTGGCGCCGACCACCTCGGCGCTGGCGGTTATCAGGGTGGCGCTGGCCTCGGCGATCCGGGCTCCGTCGGCCACCCGTTCCACCCGGGCGCTGGCGTCGACCAGGGACCGGCGCACCCGCTCTACTCGACCCACCACCCGTACCCGCTCCCCGGGGCGCAGCGGCTGCCGATAGCGCACCTCAAGCCGCCCAGTCAGGCCCGGGAAGCCGGCCTGCCAGCCGGCCCAGCCCACCGCCTCGTCGAGCATGAGGGCGATTACACCCCCGTGCACCAGGCCCTGCCAGCTCTGGAAGCGCTCCGCCACCTCCAGCTCGCAGACCGACTCCTCCCCCACCCGCTCGAAGCTCATCTGCAGCCCGTCCGGGTTGTGCCGCCCGCAGCCGAAGCACCGACCGTCGTAGGTCACCTCCACGCCGTATAACGGTAGCCATGGCAGTAGCGCTCGAGCACTTGCTGGTCGAGGACGCCCTCCCGGCCGTCCTCATCACGCTCAATCGGCCCCGCCAGCGCAACGCCCTCTCCACCCCGCTCATGCGCGAGCTCACGGGTGAGCTGGAGCGGCAGAGCGCGCGGCCGGAGGTCCGCGCCATCGTGCTGCGGGCGGAGGGGCCCGCTTTCTCCGCTGGCCACGACCTGAAGGAACTGATCGGCCGCAGCCTGGAGGAGGAGCAGGAGGTCTTCGACGTCTGTACCCGGATGATGGAGACCATCCAGCGCATCCCCCAACCGGTGATCGCCGCCGTCCAGGGCGTCGCCACCGCCGCCGGCTGCCAGCTGGTCGCCACCTGTGACCTCGCCGTGGCCTCCGAACAGGCCAGCTTCGCCACCCCGGGGGTCAAGATCGGCCTCTTCTGCTCCACCCCCATGGTGGCCCTCAGCCGCAACATCGGTCGCAAGCGGGCCCTGGAGATGCTGCTCACCGGACGGCCGATCGACGCGCGAACCGCGGCCGAGTGGGGCCTGGTCAACCGGGTGGTGCCGGCGGAGGACCTGGACGCCGCCGCCTTGGAGCTGGCCCATCAGGTGGCGGCGGCAAGCCCGCTCACGGTGAAGATCGGCAAGCAGGCCTTCTACCGACAGATCGACGTCCCCCAGGAAGAGGCCTACCGCCTGATGTCACGGACCATGGCCGAGAACGCCATGACCTGCGACGCCCAGGAGGGGATGTCCGCCTTCTTGGAGAAGCGGAAGCCCACCTGGCGGGGCGTCTGAGCGTCGGCGCGCTCCCGTCGCCGGGAGGTCACCGGGACGGCGGCCCGACCTCTCGTCTACCCGCCGCAGGACCAGGTGCCGGTGACATGCAGCCCCACCTGGTTCGTGGCCAGGTTGACCAGGGTCGCATCAAGGGTCCCGGACCGTTGTCCGATGTCAACGCTGAAGGAGGCCGGCTGCCCCTGACCGGCGTCCCAGACGGCGGAGCCATCCGGCTTTGCCACCTGGACCTCGACCTGAGGGGCCTGGTAGGTCCCCGGGCCTCGATAGCGGGGGACCACCACCACCACCTCGTAGACGGCAGCGCCGACCTGACCATAGAGGGTCGAGGCCCAGGTACCGGCCGACAGCGAAGCCGGCCCCGTGCACTCGCTCTCGAGCTGGGAGTTGCCCGACACCACCCCGACCATCGTGCCCTGGACGTCGCCGGAGAAGGCGAGCGACTCGACCCAGCTCGCCCCAGCCGGGAGGCTCGCGACCGGTGTCGAGGCCGGTCCCCCGGACAGCCGGGGAGGGGAGGACGGCCCCCCACACCCGGCGGCGAACAGCCCAGCGATCAGCACGCCAAGGGCTTGACGCCAGCTTGGCATGCCAGGCGGACGATGGCACATGAACATGTGAACCCTCCATGACCCGCAACCATCTGCCCACGGCTCCCAGCCGGGCACGCACCATGACCACATGGTTCGTCGGCCATCGTGGCGCGTCACCATGATAGGCATGGGGAGTGAGCCCGGCGGAGACCGAACCAGCGCCGTGCGCGCCCTCGAGGCAGCCTTCTTGCTCGACGGCGATGGTCGGAGGCTCGCCGGCGCCACCGAGATCTGGCTGGTGCGGCACGGCGCCTGCTACGACGGGACGGCCGACCCGACCCTTGACGACCCTCCCCTCTCCCCACGCGGTCGGGAGCAGGCGCAACGGCTGGCGGCCAGACTCAAGCGCATAGGGTTCGAGGCCGTGTACTCCAGCCCCTTACGGCGAGCGTTGGAGACGGCCCGCACCATCACCCCCGAGGTTCGGGTGGACGAGCGCCTGGTCGAAGTGGGGATCGAGGTCCGAGACGGGCGCCTGGCGGTGGTGGAGCCGACCGACCAGGTTCAGGGGCGCATGCGTGCGGCCGTCGACGCGGCGATCGAGCGGCATCCCGGGCAACGGATCGTGGTGGTGGCGCACGCGCTCGCCATCCTCAGCTACATCACCGAGGTGATGCACCTGAACCTGGGCGACCTGCGCCTTCTGCCGTACTACACGAGCGTGAGCGTGGTCCGGGCGCTTGGGGAGCGGCGGATGGTGGGAAGCCTGGCCGACGTCGCCCACCTGGAGGCCGACATTCCGTGAGTGGGGACGGGGTGGGAGGCGTGCTGGCCCGCGAGGAGCGCATCCGGCTCGACCTGGAGCGGGCGCTGGGACGTCGGGTGCATGCCGTCCGGGCCATTCCAGAGGGCCATTCCGGGTTCACCTACTGGGTGGAGCTTGAGGACCGACCGGCGGTGATGCGGGTACCGCCACCGGGGGCCCGGGTGGCCGGCCCGGCCGACATCCCTCGCCAGGCGCGGCTGATGGCTTCCCTCCATCGGCACGGGTTGCCGGTTCCCGAGGTGATCGCGATGAGCGAGGAGCCGGTCGTGGACGGTCGGCCCTTCTACCTGGTCGAGGCCGTGGCGGGCGACCGCATCGAGCAGATCGCCGGCACGGTCGCGCACGAGGCGATCGCGGCCGCGGCGGTGGACGTGCTCCGGCGGCTTCAAGCGGTGCCGACCGCCGAGACCGGTATCGGCCACGAGCCACCCACCTCGCTCCGGGCGGAGATCGCGCGCTGGACCTGGCTGATGGAGCGGGCGCCGGCCGAGCTGACCGGTCAAGCCCCGCTCCTGGCCGAGCGCCTGACAGCGCGGGCGCCCGCCGAGCGGCCAGCGGTGCTGGTCCACGGCGACTTCCACTACGGCAACATGCTGTTCCGTGGGCCCCGGGTGGTGGCGTTGCTCGACTGGGAGATCGCCCAGCTCGGTCAGCCCCTCCTCGACCTGGCCTGCCTCAGCGTGGTGGCCAGGGCCAGTCGCTCGGGCGTGGACCAGGTGCCAGGCGGGGGAGCGGTGTCGGTGCCCGACGAGCTGCTCCTCCAGCTCTACGGCGGCGACCCCGCCGAGCTGCGCTGGTACCTGGCCCTCACCTACTACAAGTACGCCGCCATCTTCGGCTACAACCTGATGTTGCACCGCCGTGGCAAGCGCCCCGACCCCGTCTACGAGGAGCGCACCACGACCATCATGGAGTTCATCGCCGAGGGGCTGCGCCTGCTGGATCAGAGATGACGATAAGGACAGCGGTCCCCAACCGAGAGGGGGTCGCGGGAGGCGAGACGACGTGGCCTGGGACTTCTCGACCGAGCCTGAGTTCGAGCGGAAGCTGGAATGGATGCGCCGATTCGTGCGCGAGGAGGTCTTCCCCCTGGAGGTCCTCGACACCGACGATCAGACCTTCATGCGCATCGTCCGTTCCTTGCAGGAGGAGGTGAAACGCCAGGGCCTATGGGCCGCTCACCTGCCGCCCGAGCTCGGTGGCCAAGGGTACGGCCAGGTGAAGCTGGCCCTGATGCACGAGATCGACGGGATGTCACCCTGGGCCCCGATCGTGTTCGGCAACCAGGCCCCCGACTCGGGCAACGCCGAGGTTCTGGCCCTCTATGGCACCCCGGAGCAGAAGCGACGCTGGCTCCAGCCGCTCCTGGCGGGCGAGATCCGCTCCGGGTTCTCCATGACCGAGCCCATGCACGCCGGCTCCGATCCCACCGTCATGTCGACCACGGCCGTCCTGGAGGGTGACGAGTGGCGCATCGACGGTCACAAATGGTTCACCACCAACGGCATGATCGCCGACTTCCTGATCGTGATGGCGGTGACCGATCCCGACGCCCCGCCCCACCGCCGAGCCTCGATGTTCATCGTGCCCGCCGACGCGCCCGGGCTGAAGCGGCTCCGCAACATCCCGACCATGGCCGGGGGGCACGAGCGCTTCGGCTACGGCCACGCGGAGGTCCGCTACGAGGGGGTGCGGATCCCCCGTGAGAACCTGATCGGGGAGGTCGGCCAGGGGTTCGAGATCGCCCAGGCGCGTCTCGGCCCAGGCCGCATCCACCACTGCATGCGTTGGCTGGGACAGGCACGCCGGGCCTTCGACATGCTGTGCGAGCGGGCTCTCCAGCGGCAGGCCTTCGGCGGTCCCCTGGCCGAGAAGCAGACGGTCGAGAACTGGATCGCCGACTCCGCCGCCGAGATGCAGGCCGCACGCCTGATGACCCTCCACGCGGCCTGGGTGATCGACACCCAGGGGACGCGGGCAGCGCGCACCGAGATCTCTCTGATCAAGTTCTACGGCGCCAAGGTGCTGCACGATGTGATCGACCGCGCCATCCAGATCCATGGGTCCTGGGGATACTCGGGTGACCTCCCGCTGGAGGAGATGTACCGGCATGCTCGGGCCGCCCGCCTCTACGACGGTCCCGACGAGGTGCATCGGCAGACGGTCGCGAGACGCATCCTCAGGGAGTACCGTGCCCCCGAGGGCTGGTTGCCCAGCGAGCACATCCCCAGCCGGCGCGCGGCGGCACAGCGGAAGTTCGCGGAGCTGCTCGACCAGGCGGCGGCCAACCTTTGAGGCAGGCGGGGAGGTCGACCGGCCCACGTCGGCTTCCCGGGCGAACTAGACTCTTCGGCGTGGCACTGACGCAACCAGCGGCGGGCCCTGCTCAACGGCCCGTCACCCTCCGCAACCCGTACAGCTCGCTGCCGGACTGGGTCTACCCCACCTTCGTCGTCTGCGTGTTGGGCCTCTTCAGCCTCTACGCGATCTGGGTCGTCTTCTTCAACACCCAGGGTCGCTTCGGCCCTTACCTCAGCCCCTTCTACTCCCCCGAGGTCAAGGTCTGGCTGATCCCTCCCGCGCTCTGGGTGGCTTGGGCCCCTCTTGCCTTCCGGCTGACCTGCTACTACTACCGCAAGGCCTACTTTCGCAGCTTCTTCTGGCATCCTCGATCGTGCGCGGCCAAAGAGCCCAGTCGCGGAACGTACCGCGGTGAGACAGGGTTCTGGATCTTCAACAACTTCCACCGCTTCGCCTTCTACCTGACCGCCGCCCAGGTGGGGTTCTTGTGGTACGACGTGTTCACCGCCATCTGGTACCACGGCGCCCTCCACCTCGGCCTGGGCGACCTGATCATGCTGATCAACGTCATCTGCCTCTCCGGGTACACGTTCGGCTGTCACGCTTTCCGGCACCTGACCGGGGGCGGCCTGGACTGTTTCAGCTGCCACCGGGCCCGGTACCGTCTCTGGAAGGGCGTGACGGTGCTGAACGTCAAGCACGACACGTGGGCGTGGGCAAGCCTGTTCACCGTGGGCTTGACGGATCTATACATCCGACTCCTGATCTTTGGAGTCATTCCCCACGGAGCGTGGAACTGAGATGGCCGACGTCACCTACGAGACCGTCGACACTGATGTCCTGGTGATCGGGGCCGGGGGTGCAGGCATGCGGGGCGCGATCGCGGCCGCGAACGCCGGCGCCAAGGTCCTGGTCGTGTGCAAGTCGTTGCTCGGCAAGGCGCACACCGTGATGGCGGAGGGGGGCATGGCCGCGGCCCTGGCCAACGTCGCCCCGCTTGACAGCTGGGAGGTGCACTTCGCCGACACCATGAAGGGCGGCAAGCTCATCAACGACTGGCGGATGGCGTTGATCCACGCCAAGGAGGCGCCCGAGCGGGTCCTGGAGCTGGAGCGGTGGGGAGCGGTCTTCGACCGGACCCCCTCCGGCCACATCCACCAACGCCCCTTCGGCGCCCACACCTATCCGCGGCTGGCGCACATCGGCGACCGGACCGGGTTGGAGCTGATCCGCAGCCTCCAGGACAAGATGGTCCACACCCCCAACGTCCAGGTGCACATGGAGACCACCGTGGTCAGGATCCTCACCCGGGACGGTCGCGTGGCCGGGGCGCTCGCCTATCGGCGCATGGATGGCCAGCTCATCGTCTACCGCGCCCGGGCCATCCTGCTCGCCACTGGCGGTGGAGGCCGCATCTACCGCGTTACCTCCAACTCCTGGGAGTGTACGGGAGACGGCACCGCCCTGGCCTACGAGGCCGGGGCTCAGCTCCGCGACTGCGAGATGGTGCAGTTCCATCCCACCGGCATGGTCTGGCCGCCGGGGGTCCGGGGCATCCTCGTCACCGAGAGCGTGAGGGGCGAGGGCGGCATCCTGCGCAACAAGGACGGCGAGCGGTTCATGGAGCGCTACGACCCCGAGCGCATGGAACTCTCCTCTCGCGACGTGGTGGCTCGAGCCATCAACGCCGAGGTGGCGGCCGGCCGGGGCACCCCGCATGGGGGGGCGTACCTGTACATCAACCACAAGAGCCCGGAGTACATCAAGCGCAAGCTCCCGTCGATGTACGAGCAGTTCCTCCATCTGGCCAAGGTCGACATCACCAAGGAACCGATGGAGGTGGCCCCCACCATTCACTACTTCATGGGGGGGGTCAAGGTGGAGGCCGAGACCGGCGCCACCACCTTGCCCGGCCTCTACGCGGCCGGTGAGGTGGCAAGCGGGCTGCACGGCGCCAACCGGCTGGGAGGGAACTCCTTGACCGACCTGCTCGTCTTCGGCAAGCGAGCTGGCGACGCCGCTGGGGCCTATGCCCTGGATCACCAGGCGCCGCTCCAGGTGGACGAGGGGGAGGTGGAGCGGGCCATCGACGACCTGCTAGCCCCCCTGTCGCGCTCCGACGGGGAGAACCCGTACCAGCTCCAGGGAGAGCTGCAGGACATTTGCACGCAGTACGCCCCCATCATCCGTGACGAGCAGGGCTTGAGGACCGGGCTGAGCAAGGTGCTCGAGCTCAGCGAGCGGGCCCAGCGATGCGGCACCGGGGGTGCCAACGGACGGGCGTTCAACCCCGGCTGGCACACGGCGAAGGACCTCCGCAACATGTTGGTGAACGCCGAGGCCCTGTTTCGGAGCGCGCTGGAGCGTCGGGAGAGCCGGGGCGCCCATGCCCGCAGCGACTATCCTGACCTCGACCCCGAGTTCGAGAAGGTCAACATCGTCGTCGAGCGGAGCGAGGACGGGATGCAGTGCTTCCCGGTGGAGCACGATCCCATCCCCGAGGACATGCTGGCGATCATCAACAAGAAGTACGAGAGGTACATCCCGGAGGAGTTGCGCTAGTGGAGGGCGGCACGGTCAACATCAGCGTCTTCCGTGGGGACGCCGCCGGTGGTGAGATGGTCACCTACCCCGTCCCCGTCCGCGAGGGCATGGTGGTGCTGGACGCCGTGCTCTGGATCCAGGCCAATCTCGCCCCCGACCTGGCGGTCCGCTGGAACTGTAAGGCCGCCAAGTGCGGCTCCTGCTCGGCCGAGATCAACGGCTTCCCGCGCCTCATGTGCAAGAGCCCCATCGAGGAGTACGGGGACACGCTCGAGGTGCGGCCCATGCAGGCCTTTCCCGTCATCCGGGACCTGGTCACCGACGTGAGCTGGAACTACCGGGTCAACGAGCAGATCCCTCCTTTCACCCCCAGCGAGAAGGACCTCATGGACCCTGAGCCCTGGCGGATGCAGCAGGAGGACGTGGACCGCATCATCGAGTTCCGCAAGTGCATCGAGTGCTTCCTCTGCCAGGACGTTTGCCACGTCCTCCGGAGCCATGGGCAGTTCGACCGTTACGTCGGGCCGCGGTTCTTCGTGCGGATGGCCTCCCTGGAGATGCATCCCAAGGATGTCGAGGATCGGCGACCCTTGCTTAAGGGAAAGGCCGGGGTCGGCCTCTGCAACATCACCAAGTGCTGCACCGAGGTCTGCCCGGAGCACATCCGCATCACCGACAACGCCATCATCCCGCTGAAGGAGCGGATGGACGACCTCTACTTCGATCCCATCCGCTTCCTCGGCCGCAAGCTGACTGGGAGGTGACCGGAGGGGGAGGAGGGGCCTTTTCTCCCGAGCTGCCCAAGGTCGCCCCCGACCCGGCCGCCGAGGGCGATGTCCGTGCGCTCCCGGCGCGACGACGGCGGCGGGGAAGGTGAGCGAGGGGCTCGACGCCGAGCACGCCGGGAGGACGGACACGAACCCCACCCTGCCCCCGCTCCCCTCGCCGCCGTCCCTGCCCGGTCGTCGCCAGCTGGCGGCCTGGTGGGCTGGCTGTCTTCTCCTCTGTCTGCTCACCGCTTTGGTGGTGACCGCAGCCGGCTCGCTAGCCGCCGTCGCTATGCTCGCCCTCCCCCTCTCCCAGGCGCCAGGGCCACTGATCCGTCGGTGGCGGCTGCGGCGCCTCCTCACCGACCACCGCTACCGAACACTGGTCGGTGGCTCGACCGATGCCCTCGCCGCGGCGCTGAGACCGTACGGCATCCACGAGCTGACGATCCGGGTCGGCCCTACCGTGCGTGGGTTGGCCCGTTCCTACCGGGCCGGCAGCCGGGGCATCGTCCTCCTCAACGAGCATCTCCTTCGCGCGCCCTGGGTGACCGGGTTCTTTCTGACCCACGAGTTCGGGCATCTCGCCCGTCATGACTTCGTGCGCCGACCGCTCGTGATCTCGACCCTGCTCGCCTGCTGGGTGTGCGGGGTCCTGGCAGCACCGCTGGCCGCGATCGGGCTCGCGCCAGCCCTGGCCCTGGCCGTGGCCTTCAACTGGGCGATGGAGCTGGACTGCGACCGCATCGCCGCCCGCTGGGTGGGCCTCGGCCCCGCCGAGCGGGCGATGTGGGTGCTGGGCCAGTCCGAGCGTCAGCCCGGGCAGTCGCCGCTCACCGTCATCCGCATCCGTCTGCACCTGACCCATCCGCCGGTGGGCCGCCGCCTCGCCGCCGTCCGGGCGGCGGCAGGGTCACCACCCCCCAGATGAGTCACCCGACCTTGACGTCACGTCAGGGCGCCGAGGGCGCGGGGCAGATCGGGCCGCAGGACCGGCTGAGGCGACAGACCCAGGCAACCTGCAACCAAGAGCACGTCGGGGCGCGGGTACCGTTCGCCATCAGGCCTGGCCTCTGGACCACCCGGAGCGGGCCGCAGCGATGAGCGGAGGCGCCGGGTGCGGCAGCACACGACCAAGGGACCGCACCCTCCGCATCCCGATCACACCGTCCCATGCCATCGGCGATGAGACCGTGGAGCCAGCTTGGAGGGACCGGGCGCGATCCGTCGCCGGTCCAACGCTCAGGGCACGCCCTGGCTGGATGACACACCGCCCGGCAACCGGGCCATCAACTCCGCCCATCCCGGATGGGCCGCCTCGGCCTCCCTCAGCCGGGCCTGGGCCTCGTCGAGGCGGCCCGCCCGGGCCAGCAGCACCGCCGCCCAGAAGCTGGGCTCCCGGTTCTCCCCCAGCGTTCGCTGGGCGACGTCCAGGGCACGAAGCGCATCCGTCAGGCGGGGTGAGTCCGCCTCGACCGAGGCCGTGAACAGCAGGTCCTTGAGCGCACCCGCCATCAGCTCGGTCGCCCGATGCCGCTCCAGCAGGCGGCGTAGCTCGGCCAAGGGCTCGGGGTGATCGTCGACCCGGAGGTCGACCAGTCGGTGCTCCCAGGGCCGGTCGCTGCGCTCCCCATCCACGATCAAGAGCGCGGCCGACTGACGGCCTCTCAGGTCTCCGCCCTCGGCCTCGGCGGCGTCGAGCGCGTCCAGCAGGCGACCAGCCAGGTCGGGCGCAGCGCTGGCACGGTAAGCGACGACCATGGCCTCCCAGACCGTAGACCGGGCCACCATGTTCGCCTGCGCGCTCACCTGCTCGCCAGTCCGGTGCCCGGCCTCGGCGATGCACCGAAGGCCGGTGTGGACCGCAACCCGGCCGCTCGCGTCCAGCATGGCCACCTGGCGCACCGCGGCCATGGGGTCGGCCGCCACCAGCCGCTCCAGGGCCAGGGGCGCCGGGGTTCCGGCCCGCATCGCCTCCAGCCCGCGAGGGCCGTAGCCCATCTCCACGATCGACTGGGTGGCGACCACGCCCACCCCCGCTTCGGCCCAGGTGACCACCCGCCCGGTGGCGAAGTAGTGGGACTGCACGGCTGCCCCCATGGTCCCGGTCTCGGGATCCCGGGCGACGATGGAGTAGGTCACGCCCGCCTCCAGGGCGCGCCCCCGGCTCCGTTCATGGTCAGCCCTCCTCCGTCGAACGTCAGTGGTGCCACGCGAGCCTACGGCGAGCCTCCCGTTCCGTGACCAGCTCTGGGACCAGCGTCTGGGCGAACATCACCGCGATGGCGCCACCCGTGGCCCAGACCGACCCGACCAGCACGAGGCCGACGATCAGAGCGAGGACGCCGTGGGCGATCCGCATCAGCGCCGTCCCGACGGGACCCTTCAGCACCATCCCGGCGATCAACGCCAGGCCCGCCAGCAGGCCGGCCACCACGATGTAATCGAACAGGGAGTGGAGCCGGCGCAGATCTCGCCTGTCCCTGGCTTCAGCCACGGCCCGCGTGACCCTGGCGAGGTGCTGTCGCCGCAGGTACCAGACCGCGCTCAGCCCGGTGCAGAGGATGGTGACGGAGACGAAGACAGCCGAGGCGGTAGGATCGTCGATTCCCGCCTTGATCACGAAGATAATGCCTCCCGTACAGAGCCAGGAGGGCCAGAAAGAACAGCAGCAGCGCCCGTCGGAACCAGTACGCCGGGCCGCGCTCGTACCAGGTGGTCCCCAGCCACGGAAGCGACTCGACGTGAGGTCGGGCGGCTGCGCCCCGCGCCCGGCCCCTGGTCATCAGATCTCCTCCCCTGACCACGACACCATGGGGGAACCGCCCGCAGCCTAGCGTACCCGGAGGACACGGCCGTGATCGCGGGAGGCCGTCCCGGCGGCCGCGGTCGGCCCGGCGTCTGCGACGGGGTCTCGGTCCTGCGAGATCCGGTCATTACGGGGATCCCGGTCGCCGGGCCGTTGGGCTCCGAGACCAGCTGGACCCGATGCTCGGCCTGCCATTGCTGCGCCGGGCCTCAGCTCGGCCCCCGCCGCGTGACGCGCAGCCCGATTCGATACAGGTCCGGAACCCGATAGCGCTGCACCTCCTGCTCGGTCTCCTCGTAGACCTCGAGCAGTCCCACTTCCCGGGCCAGCCGCACCTCCTCCGAGAGATCCGCCAGATCGGTGGCCTCGACCGGCGACCGCCCCAGGCGCTGGAGCCGCTCGATCAGCTCGTCCAGCTCCTTGAACTCCTCGCGCAACGCCTCCACCGCCTGGTCCGAGACCGCGCCCAGCGACTCGATCAGCGCCCGCGGTCTGATCACGCTGCGGTCGTACGGCGTCCGCTCGTTCTCGCGCCGTTCCCAGTGCACCGCCTCGCGGCACAACTGGAGCAGCGCCCGAGGACCGTGGTCTCCGTTGCCATCGGCCATCCGATTCCACACCCAGTTGTACGTGAACGCCGTCTTGCCCCCGCGCATACGCTCACCGGCCAGCACGTTCCACACCCGTAGCGTCTGCTCCGCAGACCATCTGGAGACGTCCCAGGCATCGCGCACGCTGGAGACGACCCAACCACCGAGCACGATCCCGGCGACGAGGTCGCGAAAGGTGTCGCTAGCGGTGACCGCTTGGGCGAGAGCGGTCTTGAGGTAGTCGGCCTGCGTACGCCATTGCAGCCGCACCGTCCGCCCATACAGGTGAGACTTGTTCTCGAATTGCAGCTGGCGCCAGATGTCCTCCCGCAACAGGACCTTGAAACGATAGTTTTCGAGCCTCGGAAATCGATCCAGGATGAAGGCGAAGAGCCCTTTGATGGCAGAGATCCGTCGCTGGCGGTCCTCGGTGCCATGCCCGAACCCGGTGTCCAGGCCATCCAGCAGTAGGTAGCAGTTGCCCGGCGCGATGGTGTCCAGTCGCTCCAGCCACTCTGAGGCCATCAGGTCCGCGTCCTCGCTCTCGAGCGCCCGAACGATCGCCTCCACCAGCCGCCGCTCGGTGGGGTCCCCATGAGGCCTGCCTCGTGGGGACCCCTCGGTGGGTCTTCCCTTCCACAGTGCACCGAGTTCCCCCAACGGTGCAGGCACGACATCGGGCGGCATCTCCTGCCGGGCCAGGTGTGCGGACAGCGCGACGTAGAGTGCCCAGAACTCCCGCCACCCCCTTCCCAGACGGTGCACCTCCGTCTCGACCCTGCGAAAGGCGTCGGGACCCAGGACCCACGGATACCTCCCTCGCAGGGCCGTTGGGGCCAGCACGACCGCGGAATCGTACCCTTTCCCCTCCGCGATCCGTCGGAAGACCGCCGTCTTGCCCGTCCCCTTCCGACCCAGGACCAGCAGCGTGTCGGGCCTCAGCGCCGCCTCCACCACCTCGGTCTCGACGAACACATCGAGGAAGCGGTCCTGGTCCTCGGCGGTGCCGGCGGAGAAGGCCAGCTCCTCGAGAGCCGACCGCTTTCGCTCCGGCAGCCTGGGCACCCCCGGCTCACCCCGGGTGGGGAGGAAGCGCTCGATCCAGTCCGCGACCGGGGCGAAGTCGCGGTCCACCTCCTCGTCGCTCAGCAGCCCATCCGAGGCGGCGATGGCCTCCCGATAGGGGATGAACCGGGTGATCTCCTCAGGATTCGGTTCGCCCCGCCGATCGTCACCCACCGCAGCCAGCCAGTCGCTGATCCACCCCATCGCCCGCACCCGGTATCTCTCGGCCTGTCCACCCCGACCCGAAGGGATAGGGGAGACCAAGAATCTGGGCTCAGGGGTGAGACGCTCGTTGCCGACGATCCGACGTGAGCTGGCCGAGAGCAATGCCCGGACCAGCTCACCGGTGCCCAGGCGTGCCTGCGGGTGTGGGAAGAAAGCGACCACGGTGAGATCGGAGACGTCGAACAGGAGGGGCGCGCTCAGCGTGGTCAAGCCAGTGCGGGCGTCGATGAGAATGGCCTGGGGCCGGAAGGGAAGCTGGCCGGCCAGATCGATGAGCCGGTGGAGGGGGTTTCGCTGCTCCCGATACCAGCTCTCCGGATCGAGCAGGCGCAGCTTGCGAGCGTAGTCGGCGTCGGGACGCCCGGCCGGCAGCAGGTAAAGCTCGTCGGACTCGGACAACCGCACGACGTGATCGATGACGTCGTCCTCGTCGACGTCGTCACCCTGCTCCAGCTGGAGCAGCAGCTCGACCACGCCCCGGTCCGAGCGTACCGCCTCCTCGCAGCCCATGATGGCCGAGAGTCCAGGGGCCTCCAGATCCATGTCCACGCACAGCACCGAGTGACGCCGTTGGGCCAGGATCCGGGCTGTATAGGCCAGTGCCGTCGACCGACCCACCCCTCCCCGTAGCGAGTAGAAGGTCACGACAAAGGGCAGAGGCAGATCCTCATCGAGATCGGAGGCGAAGCGGACCGGACGCAGAGTAGCCCCCCTCGCCAGCGCCTCCGGCCACATGGGGACGTCCTCCGGTTCCACCTCGCGCGGCGGCCCACCCGACCACTCGGCCTCGACCGGGGTGAGCAGCTCGCACCACTGCACCTGGCCCTGGTCGATTCCGGCCAGCACCGCCTCACGGCGCTCCCGACCGGACATCTCCTCGAAGTCGGGCGAGACGACGTAGATCCGCCAGCCGGCGTACGGGTCGGGGACCACCCTGACGTCTTGAATACGCAACGAACGGCGAGCGGCGTTGGCCTGGATCTGCGCCCGCAGCTGCTCTCTCGGTGTCATCGCCACCTCCTCAGGGGTTCCCCGCGAAGCTCGCTCCGCGGGGGCCCCTCACCGGGCGCCTCAGGTTCCTGAGCCGGGTCTGAAGGTAACCGCAGAGTTCGATCGCACCCTTATAGAGCACGTCTGCGTTCGCCCCTTTCGGGAGGTCGGGCTGGTAGCGAAGATCGGTCGACCAGGTCATCACGAAGTCTCGGCGGTAACCCTTCAGATCCTGTAACCGGAAGCCCGCCGCCTCCCACAGGCGGTAGAGGTCGTGCCCGCTCGCTCCGGCACGCGGGAAATTCCTGCCCAGTCCCTCCAGGAGTGCCTTCAGCCGGCACTCGACCGCGTAGCCAGCCATGTAGATGGCACCGCAGTGACGGCCGGTATCGAAGAGCCGCCGGGCGTCGGTGGAGCGTTCGTTGGCGGCAGCCAGGTAGCCCGAGTCCCGTTCGCTCGGCATGGGGGAAAGCGCGCTCCCAGTGTAAAGCAAGCTGCAGCCGGTCGAACCATCGGCCATCCTGATGGTTTCCATGACACGCCGCCCGCTTGCGACCGGCATCCCCCGGAGCCCGCGGCCTTCACCCCGGCCCCAGCCTTGGTGCCCCGGTCGCGGCCGGGCGGCCGCGCGGCCTCAGCCGATGGTCACGGCCGCCGGCTGCTCGAGCTGCTGGGCCAGCACCTCTCGGACCCGGGGTGGCTCGTACCCCGGCCCCTTCAGGACCTTGCCGTCGGGGCGCCGCGGGCAGCGGTTGGCATCCCCCTTGGACATGTTCGAGCGATGGATCTCGGCGAAGACCGGTTCGAGGTCGATCCCGAACTCGACGGCAGCGCCGTAGACGACGTAGAGCAGGTCCGCCAGCGCGTCGGCGATGCCGACCAGGTCCTCGGCCTCACCCGCGTTCCGGAACTCAGCCAGTTCTTCCTCGATGAGGAGCGTCCGCAGGCGGTGCACCTCCTTCCCAGGCCAAGTTGGCCGCGTGTGACGGACCAGGTCGAATCGCTCGTGGAAGTCGTGCACCATGCGCTGCTGGTCGTTCATGACCCCTCCTTTGACACCGCCAAGTTGCGACGCAGGAACTCGATCCAGTTGGCACCCAGGATCCCCTCCGTCTCCCGCTTGGTGAAGCGCTGGAGCAAGAGACGGCGAAGCTCCCCGATCTGCTCCAGCCGGCGCAGCGGCGCTTGGGCGGCGGAGAACCCTCCGTCCAGGTCGGTGCCCAGGCCCACATGCTCGGCACTGCCCGCAACCGAAGCCAGGTGCTCGACCTGTCGCACCACGTCCTGGAGGCGCGGCCGCCGGCCGTCGACACGCAAGTGACCGCCATAGAAGCTGACCCCGATCATCCCCCCTCGCGCGGCGATCTCCCTCACCGTCCGGTCCTCGAGCTGCCGGTCCCCCGGGACCAACGCCCGAGCGTTGCTGTGCGAGGCCACGATCGGACCATCCCACAGCGCCAGCGACTCCGCCAGCGCCTGGTCGGCGAGGTGGCTGACATCCAGGATGGTGCCGGTCGCACGCATGGCCCGTAGCAGCTCCATCCCGGCCGGCGTCAGCCCGCCGGGCTCGCTGGTGCTACCGGCGTACCGGGTGCGGCCCCAGGCCGGTCCCACGATCCGGACCCCTTGCCCGGCCCACCAGGCCATCTGAGCCGGACTCTCGATCGGGTCAGCCCCCTCCATGAGGAGGACGCCGGCCAACCCGCCCCGGGGCCAGCGGCGCAGGTGACGGTCCAGATCACGCCGATCTCGGATCAGCGGCAACCCCGCGCTTCGGTAGTAGCCGAGTTGGGCCCGCGCGATCAGATAGGCCTCGCGCGGGGTGGCATAGGCGAAGCCGTTGCTGCGCGCCCATCCGCTCGGCGGGCAGAAGATCGTGCAGCACACGATCCCTACCCCGGCCGCCTCCAGGGCTGGACGAGAGACCAGGTGGCCTCGGGCAGGCGGGGCGTCGAAGCGATGACCGTGAGCGAGGGCGTTCCAGGCGATGTCCAGGTGACCGTCGACGATCACCTGGCGTCCCCCCGTGCCATGGCCGCCGCGCACTCCGCCGCCACGGCCGCGTTGTTGGCCACCAGCCTCAAGTTAACCGCAACCGAGCCTCCCCCGGAGCGCCGCTCCACCTCGGCAAGCAGCGCCGGCGTGAGCGCCTGGCCAGCGACCTCGGTGGCGGCCAGGGCGTGCTCCACGATCCGCTCCGCCCCTGGCAGCTCCTCAGGCGGCGGCACCGCCACTACCACCCCGGCCCCGCCGGTCGCCCAGACGGCGGTGAGCACGCCCGCCGTCACCTCGGGGCCGTCGACCCGCTGTGACACCGGGCAACCGCTGCGGGCGACGTAGAAGGCCGGGCACTCGTCGCACCCGTAGCCGAGCACCGGCACGCACAACGACTCCAGTCGCTCAAGGGTGGCGGCGACGTCGAGGATCGTCTTCGGTCCCGAGCAGAACACCGCCACCGGGGACCGCGCCAGCTCGAACAGGTCGGCCGATTGGTCGATCTCGCGTCCACGATGGACGCCACCGATGCCGCCCGTGGCTAGGAAGCGGATGCCGACCAGCGCTGCCACCCGCGCGGTCGCGGCCACGGTGGTGGCCCCGGTGGCGCCCGTTGCCAGGGCCGGTCCGAGGTCTCTGGAGCTGAGCTTCCGTGCCCGCGCCCCCGGCCGAGCCAGGCGCTCCACCTCCTCCATGCCAAGGCCGACGTGGAGCACGCCGTCGATGACGGCGACGGTGGCCGGGGTCGCCCCCCGGGCACGCACCGCGGCCTCCGAGGCCGCCGCCGCCTCAAGGTTGCTGGGATAGGGCAACCCCTGCGCCACGATCGAGGTCTCAAGGGCCACAACCGGACGCCGCTCCTCCAGCGCCGCCGACACGTGGGGTGCCACCCGCATCGGCAGCTCTGGCCTCACCACCGTGCCCCGGCTCCCCCCGTGCCCGCCGCACGTTGCTCGGCTCTCGCGCTCCCTCGTCGCGCGCCAGCACGGGTCCGGTCACCGACCGCCGCAACCAATCTCATGGAACGATACGCTGCCCGCCGGGGTTGGAGAGAGAAAGATGAAGCCATTCACTTCGAACAAGTTCGATATGAAGCGGTTCACGGAATCGGCTGCCGGGCTCGCCATCGATGAGGATGGCCGGCTGTACTCGCCCGAGGTGCGGCAGCTGACCGACGAGCACTTCCCCCCCACAGCGCGCCCGATCGTCGAGGCCCTCTCGGCCCTCGGCGTCGCCGCCCGGCTGTTGCACCTGAGCATGGAGCGCTGGGCCGAGCAGTACGGTCTGAGCGAGGGCCGCCTCGCCGTCCTCCTGCGTCTCCAGCACCACGCCGAGGGGATCTCCTTGGGCGAGCTGGCGGCCTCCCTGCACGTCAGCCCCCGCAACGTCACCGGGCTCATCGACCATCTGGAGCGAGATGGGCTGGTGGTCCGGGTTGCCGACCCGACCGACCGTCGATCGGTGCTGGCGCGCCTGACCGATCGGGGCCGAGCCCGCCTCGATGGCCTCTGGCAGGAGGCGATCCAGTTCCAGAGCCGTTGCGTGCGGGACATCTCCCTGGAGGAGCTCGCCCAGCTCCGACACCTGTGCCTTCGCCTGGTTCAGAACCTCAAGTCCCGATGACCGGCGGCCTCCGGCCCCGGGCGCCCCGGGTCTCTCGCTTCGTGTCCATTCGTCAAGGAGGTGACTGGCATGCCCGTTGAGCGACCGTCTCGCGGTCGTCTGATCACGGCCACGCTCGGGGTCATGGTGGCCCTGCTGCTGGCCTCCCTCGACCAGACGATCGTGGGGACCGCGATGCCCCGAATCGTGGCCGACCTCAAGGGCCTCGACTACTACGCGTGGGTGACGACCGCCTATCTGCTCACCTCGACCGTGATCGTGCCCATCGCCGGCAAGTTGGGCGACATGTTCGGCCGCAAGCCGTTCCTGCTGGCGGGGATGATCGGCTTCGTCGGGGCCTCTGCCCTCTGCGGTCAATCGCGGGACATGCTGGAGCTGGTGCTCTTCCGGGGGCTCCAGGGGGCGTTCGGCGGGATGCTGTTCGCCAGCGTCTTCACCGTGCTCGCCGACCTCTTCTCGGTCGAGCAGCGAGCCCGGATGCAGGGGATCTTCGGCGCCGTCTTCGCCCTCTCCTCGGTGGTCGGGCCGACGGTCGGCGGCTACCTGACCGACGGGCCGGGTTGGCGCTGGGTCTTCTACGTCAACGTGCCGGTGGGGGTCGTGGCCGTGACCCTGGTTACCTTCGCCCTACCCTACGTGCGCTCCCAGGCCTCGATCCGTGACATCGACTGGCTCGGCTGCGTGACGCTCGCCGCCGGCTTGGTGCCCCTGCTGATCGCCCTCTCCATCACCAACACCCACGCCTGGACCTCGCCTGAGGTGCTGGGGCTGCTGGTCGCGGCCGGGGTGATGCTGGCGGCGTTCTTCGTCGTCGAGCAACGGGCCGAGCATCCCATCGTGCCCTTCTCCCTCTTCAAGGGCAACGTGTTCACGGTCTCCGTGCTGGTCGCCTTCTTCAGCGCCCTGGGCATGTTCGGGACCATCATCTTCGTGCCGCTCGTCTACCAAGGGGTCCTGGGCGTGACCGCCACCAACTCCGGCCAGTTGGTGACCCCGATGATGTTCGGGATCCTGGCCTTCAGCGTGATCGCTGGTCAGCTCATGACCCGCATCCGCCACTACCGCTTCCTGGGCACGATCGGGGTGGGGATCATGATCGTCGGCATGTACCTCCTGGCCCAGGTCGGCATCCACAGCACCCGGCTGGAGGTGACCCGGGACATCGTGATCGTCGGCGCCGGGCTGGGCATGACCTTCCCGCTCACCATCGCCGCCGTCCAGGCCTCGGTCCCGCGCCGGTTCCTGGGGGTGGCCTCCAGCCAGATCCAGTTCTGGCGCAACCTGGGCGGCACCGTCGGCACCGCCGTCCTGGGCTCGATCCTGTCCAGTCGCCTCCCCGGCGCCATCCAGGCCCAGGTGGCCGCCCTGCACCTGCCGGCCGGGCTCAGCCTACCGACGGGGCAGAACGAGGGAAGCCCCCAGGCACTCTTCAATCCCAGCACCATCGCCCACCTCCGGGAGCAGGTGCCCCCTCAGGCCCTCCCCCTCCTCGATCGGGTCATCGAGGCCATTCGAACCGGCCTGGCCAACACGCTGCACGACCTCTTCCTGCTCTCGGCCGGCATCCTCGTCCTCGCCCTGGTGGCCAGCCTGTTCATGCGTGAGGTCCCGCTCCGGGGACGCCAGCAACCGACCTTCGAGGCCGTGCCCGAGCTGGAGGAGGAGCCAGAGCGGGCGACCGCCTGACCCGCCGGGCCCGGGGGCGGCAAGCCGCCCCCTCGCCCGGTCGGCCCGCACGGGTGGGGAGCGGCGGGGCGCCATCCCGGATCCCTGGTCGCCGGAGGGACCTAGACCGCGGTGGGGCAAGGACCAAGATCGCCGCCTCCGGCCCTCTGGCCGAGATGGTCATGGCCAAGGGCCCTCCCGCTCGGCTCCGCGGACCTCCTGGACCCACCGGGTCATCCCATCAGGGCTGGTCAGCGCCCGCGAGCTCGCCATCCGGGCCCGGCTCCGGTCCGCACCCCGCCCACACCTCCCGGCCGAGTCGGGTGGGGGCTTCCTCAGCGTCCTGCAGGGCCAGGCGCTCACCCCTCTCACCGCGGCCAACCCCGAGGCCCTGGCCGTCCTCCGTCCTCGGCTCAAGGCCGCTTCCCAGGGCCAGCCCCGGCCGATCCGCCGGCGCTCCACCCGCCGGACCTCGATCGCCGGCCTCGCGAGCTGGCGGCATGACCCGCCACGCCTCGCTGCCGGGCGGTGCTCAGACCAGGAGGCGGCCTGCCTCCATGATCTTGCCGCCGTCCACCCAGACGTCGGCCCGGCTGGCGAGCACGTCCACGTGCGAGGGAGCCGACCACTCCGCCCCGGTCTCGTGGCCGTAGGGATCGCCGAAGGCGACGTGCACCCCTGGGAACTTCTCGTCCTGGAGGAAGTTCCCCACGATCTCGGTCAGCCCGACGTTGGTGCCGATCGCGAACTCACCCGCCCGGTTCGAGTTCGGGCTCTGGGCCAGGTACCGCTCGATCTCCCTGGCCAGCTCCACACGGGAGCCAGCGTCCACCGCCACCACCCGGCTGTCCTCGACGTGCAGCCGCACCGGCTGCTTGAGCAGGCCGTAGCGTCGGGTGAAGTGGTCGCCGAGCTCCTCGCCCGCCAGCACCCCGTCCAGCCGGTAGGGAGCGGTGAAGACCTCCCCCTCTGGGAGGTTGCCCCAGCGCCCTTGCTCCCAGTAGCGGCCGTCGCAGGGCACCCACCGATAGCGCGGGGAGAAATGGGCGATCAGGTCCGTGCCCGCCCGGGTCCTGACCTCGATCCGGGTGGCGCCGCGCACGACCTCGTGGACACGCCGGGTGACACGGTACACCTCCCCGTAGTCCACGGCCATGCCATCCAGCATCAGCGCCCGGTCGATGCCGATCATGTGGCCGTGGCGGCAGCCCAGCTCCCGAGTGAGGAGGCGCAGCATGGGCTGACGGAAGGCGAGCTCGCCCTCTTCGCCGTCGGCGACGAAGAACGAGGCCGTGGGGCCGAAGCGCAGGATCTCGTCGGCAAGCCGCCCCGGGAACTCGCGGGCTGGCCGCTGGACCCACTCCTCCATGACCCATTCCACGACCTCGGCTCCCGCCGCCAGCGCCTCCTCCACGATCGCCTCCGCAATGTCGGCCCGGCCGCGATCCCGGATCACCGCCACCCGGTCCCCCTCGTGGATGTTGAGGCAGACGCGCACCGCGTTGCGCGCCCCGGCAGCGTACTCCGCGAGCATGGACCGGCAGTCTACTCCACCTGACATCGAGGACGCAGGCACACACGCGAGCCCGCTCACCGACGCCCGTCCCTGCTCCCTCGACGTCCCGGCCACATCCCGCCGCCTCGGCGCGCCGGCCGACGCTAGTCGCGGTAGCGGTAGACGATCCGACCGCGGGTCAGGTCGTACGGTGACAGCTCAACGCGGATCCGATCACCCGGGGTGATGCGGATGAAGTAGCGCCGCATCCGGCCCGCCGCATAGGCGATCAGTCGGTGACCGTTGTCCAGCTCCACCTCGAACATGGCGTTGGGCAACGCCTGGGTCACGGTGGCATCGAGGACGACCGCCTCTTCCTTCTGGACCTCGCCCTCTCCGTTCTGGCGCGCATGGGTGGTGTGCCGGCGCGGGCGGCGGTGGGGGGTAGAACTCTTCGCCAATACGGCTAAGAGTCTACCCGTCGCGCCGAGAGACTTCGCAGCCCGACCTCTGGCCACAGGAGACTGGCCACCCGTCCTGAGGCCGACGGCGCTCCTCCCAGGCACCTCCTCTCACTACCCGGGCGCAGTAGGCGGGAGCCGGTCCCTGCCCGCCCAGGAACGGCCGCCAGCGGTCGTCCAGGTCGCGGAGGCGGATGGCGATCTCGATCGACCCCACCTCGACCCGGCGCAGGCCGGCATCGGCCGGGTCCAGCTCGGCCGCCGCCCAGAAGGCTCGCAGGCGCTCTATCCCGCCTCCGTAGTCCCATACGTACGCCGCCACCAGCGACCTCGCCACGCGCCGCATCTCGGCCAGGGCCGCCTCCACGTCGGTGAAGTTGAGCACCAGACCGGCCACCACGACGTCGAACGAGCGGCCAGCCAGGGGCAGGGCCTCGGCGCGGGCGACGGCGCAGACCGCCTCTGGCAGGCGCGTGGCCACGTGCGCCACGAACCCAGGGCCGAGGTCGACGGCCGCGATCCGAGTGGCATGGGAGCGGTCGGGGATGGCCTCGGTCAGGGCGCCGGTGCCGCAGCCGACGTCGAGCCAGTCCAGTCCCGGAGGGTCTCCCGAGCCACCCGAGGAAGCCGGCCGCGACCTCCCGGCTCCAGCGCCCCATGTAGCGCTCGCAGGTGTCGGCTATTCCCCACCGTTCCATCTCTCACCCCGCCGACGTGATGGGGTAGCGCCCCCGGACCGGGTCGCAGGTCGCCGGCCGGGCGTGGGTGACAAACCGGCTTCTTCCCAGCCAGAACGAGAAGGCCCCCACCAACGCGGCGTCGTCCCAGCCGGACCAGGCCGTCGGAGCGCCGAACCTCCCCGAGGAAGATCCTGGTCATCGCTTTCAGATCTGTGTCCAGGTCCTCGGCCAGCCCGGGCCGGTGAAGCAGACCTCAGGTGGTCACGGCGACAGACCTTGCCATCTCATCTGTCGTTCCGGCAACCGGTGGCGCTCCAGACGCGTGGAGACGGCCCACATCAGGGCCTCGGCGTCCAGTTGACGGGGTTAACAACAGCTGACGCGCCCATACACTACAATCCACTTCCATGAACTTGAAGCAGTGGGCGCGCGAGCAAGGCATCCATCCCGTGACCGCCTACCGCTGGTTCCCGTCGGGCAAGCTCCCCGTCCCGGCCCGGCGAGTTGGTCACCTGATCTTGGTGGACGCCCCGGCGCGGTCCCCGGCCGGTGTGACCGCCCGCTCGCGTGTCCTCTGCGGATCAGCG
>DATGLL010000129.1:0-16439 GCA_035294145.1 Candidatus Dormiibacterota bacterium
GCCGGGCCGGGACGGGGAGCTTGCCCGACTGGAACCAGCGGTAGGCGGTCACGGGGTGGATGCCTTGCTCGCGCGCCCACTGCTTCAAGTTCATGGAAGTGGATTGTAGTGTATGGGCGCGTCAGCTGTTGTCAACCCCTCCTACACCTTCATCATGACCGCTTACGCCGTGAACGACGCTCTCACCCTCGACCCACAAAGCGGCTCTCTGGTCAAAGGCGGGCTGGTCCCGGTGTTCGTCGACATCGATCCACGAACCTACACGCTCGATCTCGCCAGCACTCAAGCCGCGCTCAGTGAGCGCACGGGAGCCATTGTCACGGTCCACATGCTAGGACAGATGGCTGACATGCGTCCCTTGTTGGACTTGGCAGAGGAGTATCAACTCTTCCTCATCGAGGACGCCTCCCAGGCTCATGGCGCCACCTACGAGGATCCACGAACCGGCAAGACCTACCGAGCCGGTAGCATGGGTGACTGCGGATGCTTCTCGCTGAGCGACGTCAAGAATATCGGCTCAATGGGGGCCGATGCCGGTTTGCTCACCCTCACCGATCGACTCGATTCGCGCCTGCCAGGAGCGGCAGCAATGGTCCGTGCCTGGCGCAACACTGGACGTATGGGCCATCACCGCTATCGTCATCAGGTCTGGGGCATCCGGGCCCGCATGGACGAGTACTCTGCCGCCGAGTGCCTGGCCGAGCTGGCCTACCTCGAGGCCTGGGTCACGCGTCGCCAGCAGATCGCCGCTCGCTACAGCGCCGCCCTGGCTGGATCCTCCTTCACCCCACCCCACGTCGCTCCTGGTCGCCGCCACGCCTTCTTCACCTACATGGTGCAGGCCCCCGACCTGGACGCCCGTCACCGGCTGGAGTCCCAGCTACGGGCAGCGGGCATCTCGGTTGCCGACACCTATACCGTGGTGCCTGACCAAGAGCTCTACCGTGGCGGCCAACTTCCCTGCCGTCTCGTCTCCGCCCAGGTGGCCAGAGAGGTGGCAACGCTGATGGTCGCCATCCCTTGCTATCCGGAGTTGAGGGAGGAGGAGATCGCTCGCATCGAGGAGGTACTGAGCCGCTGCCGTTGAGGGGGCGATCGTCCCATCAAGCGGCACCCTCCACGAGACTGCTCTCTCAGGCTTCCCCCCTCCTCGTCGCGGGCCCGTCGCGCCGGGCTCCCCGGGCACCCCACGAGGCCTGCCTCGTGGGGTGCCCCGAGCGCATCGTCAGGGTGGTCGCCGGGTGGTCATCACGCGGTGACGGACGATAGGCGACCGCCGGAAGAGGGCCGAGCGCAGAGGCCAGCCAAGAGCTCTGCCCCCGGAGCCGGGCGAGACGGGCCCCGCGCTCAGCGCGGGGCCGGCCTCGGTCGCCACCCGCCCCAGGCCTCGCTCGGCCGCCCATCTGGCGACCCGGGCCGTCCGCCGATCCAAGTCGGCCTGCCCTCCCGATGCCAGCGACAGGTGGTCTTGGGGTGGATGGCTTGAGCCTCGGCCCGCCCCAAGCTTGCCGGGGGACCCCATCGCCCCCTGACCGGGCAACCGTTGGCAGCCCCTGACCAGTGGCCTCGTCGCCTCGTCAAGGGTGAGGAGCGCCGGTGGTCGGGCGCAACCTGGCCTCCTCCCCACCCGACCGGGGCGCGAGCGATGAGGCGAGCGCCGGTCATCTCGAGGCCACCGCTGGGCCCGTGATCACCCCTTCCCGGTCAACCCGGCAGGTGGTGCTCGGACTCGAGCCTCCGGAGGAGGCGTCAGGCAGAGGGAACCCCGCCGAAGGGCCCTTCCCGGTGCCGCCCGTGCGCCGGCGAGGGCCCCGAACCGGACCGTGGGCCTCGCCCTTCCCGCGATCTCAGGGTGAAGGTGGCCGGCGGCCACCGCGAGCAGTGGAGCCCCTCCCCGACCTGCTCCGCGGTCGCGCTCGTGGTCCCCGAGCCCGGGCCCTCTCCGACGCCGGCGGCGATGGTGGGTGACGGGCCTGCGACGCTTCCCACGCCCCCGCCGTGCCATCCCAGCCGGCTTGCCCGGGTCTCTCTAAGGTGGGGTCCCGGTGGAGCCGCTGGCTTCCAGATGCCCGGCGAGCCGGGCCCGATGGCCCTCCGCCCCCTCGCCCTGGTCGACCTCCATCTGCCGCTTGATCCCGCGGAAGACGTGCGCCCGCAGGCGGGCGAACTCGGGCAGCTCCTTCGTGGAGACCTGGTCTCGTGGCCGGGGGAGCTCCACGGACACGGTCTCCTGGACCGTCGTGGGCGGTCGGGTGAGGACGACCACGCGGTCGCTGAGGTAGACGGCCTCGTCGATGTCATGGGTGACGAACAAGATCGTGACCCCGTACGCCCCTTGTACCTGGAGCACCAGGTCCTCGAGGTCCGCCCGTGCCTGCGCATCGACCGAGGCGAAGGGCTCGTCCATGAGCAGGATCTCCGGCTGGTAGGCCAGGGCACGAGCGATGGCGACCCGTTGCTGCATGCCACCGGAGAGCTGCCAGGGATAGCGATCGAGGAAGCGCCCGAGCCCCACCGACGAGACCGCGTCCTCGACCAGCGATCGACGCTCGCGTCGCGACAGGCGGCTCTTGTGCCGGAGCGGGAGCTCGACGTTGTCGCGCACCGAGAGCCACGGCATGAGCGATCGGCTGTAGTCCTGGAAGACGAAGGCCATCTCCGGGGGAGGGCCCACCACCGTGCGGCCCCGGAGCCGCACCTCGCCGCTGGAGGGCGCAAGGAGGCCGGCCACGCAGCGCAGCATGGTCGTCTTCCCGCAGCCAGAGGGGCCGACGACCGAGACCAGCTCGCCCTCCTGGACCGAGAAGGTCAGCTCGGCGATCGCCTGGGTGGCGCCGGGCCCCTCCCCGAAGGTCTTGCCCAGGCCGACGAGCTCGAGGAGGGGGGGATGGTGCCTCACGCTCACACCCCCTCGCGGGCACGGGCGCCGCGATGCCATCTGAGCAGCCGTCGCTCAAGGAGCACGAAGAGCCCGTTCAGGAGATAGCCGAGCACGCCGAGGACCAGGATCCCGGCCCACATGTCCGGGATCCTGAAGGTCTGCTGCGCCTCCAGGATGGAGTAGCCGATGCCGTTGGTGCTGGCCACCATCTCGCTGATCACCATCATGATGATCGCCAGCGAGAGGCCGGTTCGGGCTCCGGCGACGATCTGCGGTGATGCTGCCGGCAGGATCACGTAGGCCAGACGGGTGCCGAGCGGCAGCCCGTAGACCCGTGAGGTCTCCCGGAGCGTCGGGTCGACCCCGCCGACGCCGTCGATGGTGTTGAGCAAGACTGGCCAGAGACAGACCAGCGCGATCATCAGCACCTTCATGGGGTCCCCGATCCCGAACACGAGGATGCCGAAGGGCAACAGCGCCGGCGGGGGGATGCCGCGCAAGAACTGGACGATGGGATCGGCCGAGCGCCGGGCGGCCTCCGAGCATCCCAGGAGCGTGCCCAGGCCGACCCCGGCCAGCACCGCGGTCGCATAGCCCACCGCGAGCCGCCCGAGGCTGGGGAGGACCTCCTTGCTCGCCGGCGCGGCCAGCCACGTCTCCCTGAAGCTGCGCAGGATGTCCGGCAGGGGTGGGAAGAACACGAGGCCCGCGCGCGTCGACCACGTCCACCAGAGGGCCAGGAGGGCGAGCGGCACCCCGGCCTCAAGCGTAAGGCCGGCCAGGAGCCTCCGGCGGCGGAGGGCCCTCACCGTGCGCCTCCGTCCGCTCGTTGGGAAGGATGCCAATGGAGGAGGCGGCGCTCGACCCGGGAGAAGACGGCGTTGATCGACCACCCCAGGACGCCGGTGGCAACGATCAGCGCGTACATCAGGCGGCCATCGCCCCCCACCCGGGCCACGTCGATCTCCTTGCCCAGGCCCGGGGAGCCGATCACCAGCTCGGCGGTGACGGCCAGGATGAGGGCGACCGCCGAGGAGATGCGGAGCCCGGTGGCCAGGTAGGGCAGGGTGCTGGGCAAGATCACGTGGCGCACCCGCTCGAGGCGACGAAGCCCGAAGCTGCGCGCCGTGTCCATGGCGAGAGGATCGATGTCACGCATGCCGTAGAGGACCTGGACGAACAACGGCCAGAAGGAGGCGAAGACGACCAAGAAGAGTTTGCTGGTGAAGCCGGTGCCATAGAGCAGGATGGCCAGGGGGATCAGGGCCACCGACGGGATCGGTCGCAGGAACTCCAGCGGGACGCGGATCGCTCGGTAGGCGAGGTCGCTGGCACCGATGACCATGCCGAGCGACGCCGCCAGGACGGCGGCCAGCGCGAGCCCGGAGGCCCAGCCCGCCAGGGTCTGGCCCACCGCGTTCCAGAAGCCCGCGGTGGCGAGCTGCTGCCCGAGGGTCACCAGCGTCAGCGATGGTGGGGGGAAGTCGGATGCTGGTAGGACACCCGTCCGCGTCAGGGCCTCAAGGAGCGAGAGAACGCCCAGCACCGAGATCCAGCCGTAGGGGCGACCGGCTCGTGACCGAAGGCGGTGGCTGGGCCTGGCGGTTCCTGCCTCAGCGGCCACAGCCCACCGTCCCCTTCCCACGCTCATCTCTGGACCGCCGACCTCAGCAAGGGAGCCTGGCTCAGCTCGCCCCTGACCAGATCAGTGAGTTGACGTTGACGCCCGACTTGAGCCAGCCCAGCTCCCTCATGAACTCCTCGGTCTGGACGATGGAGGGCCGGTTCAGCTTGACGTCCCAGGGCGAGAGCTCCATCTTCGGGAGCACGCTGGCCGGGATCTTGGTGTAGGTAGCGATGACCTGACGGGCCACGTCGGGGTGGGAGTTCGCGTAGGCGAGCGACTCCTGGATCGCTTTCACGAACGCCCTGACCAGCGCCGGATGCTCCTGGATCTCCTTGTCGGTGGTGAAGTAGGTGCCCACGGTCATGCCCGGGATGTAGCCCTCGAACAGTGGCGAGATCATCCGGCCGCCGCTGGCCTTGATCTGGGTCAGGAACGGCTCAGGGACGGACACCGCATCCACCCGCTTCTGGCTTAAGGCGGCGGGCATGTCGGGGAAGTCCACGGGGACGATCTTGAGCGAGGCAGGATCAACCCCCGCTCGCTTCACGATGCCGTCGATCGCCAGCTCGTTCACCCCTTTCAGGGCGTTGGCGGCGATGGTCTTGCCGGCGAGGTCCCTGACGCTCTTGATCGGGCTGTCCGGGAGGACCATGATCGCGGACCAGGCGTGAGCCGCGTCCTTGGCGGCGTTGTTGCCGGAGGCGACGATCTTCACCGGCAGGCCCTGATCCTTGGCGAGGATCAGGTTGACGGTCGCCGCGAAACCGAAGTCGAGCGAGCCTCCGAGCACGGCGCTGGCCACCGCAGCGCCACCTTGCATCACCTGGGGCTTCACCACCAGGTTCTGCTGCTTGAAGAAGCCCTCTCGCATGCCGACGTAGAGAGGTGCCACGTCGGCGATGGGCAGGACCCCGACGTTGATGGTGGTGGGCTGGCGACCCTGGGTGCCGCCGGCCGAGCCGCCGCAGGCGGAGACGGCGACCAGAGCGCCCAGCAATCCGGCGAGAAGGGTCGAAGCGCCGCGACGGAACATGCCTCCCCATTCCTCACTACTGAAGTAGGTTGCATAATCATGAAAGCACAGCGTGCCCGCCGGCACAAGCCAGGGGGCCCCGCGGCCTGGCCCCCCGGGCGGGCACCCCCGTGCCGCCGACCGGGGTCCCCGGTCGCTCGTCGATGGCGAGGCTCGGCCTCGGGAGCCCCCGGCGGCGCCTGCTGGCCGGTAGATGACCGTGACCTGGTCGTCGTGGCTGGAGAAGTCCGGCGGCTACGGGCGATCTTCAGGATCGCCCGTCACCTCGGTGTGCGACAGAGAGACCCGGCTCACCACGGCGCCGCCCGTCGGGGCGCGACGGGGCCTTCTCAACGTGAGATGGCCCGAGGCGCCCTCAAGCGGGCGGGATGATCGGCACCAGCAGGGAGGAGGGATGGCTCGGGCCGGTATGGACGGTCACGCGACCCCCATACACCTCGGGCGGACGGGTCTCCGGGTCGTTGTGGGTGAACGGCCCCACCCCCCGACCGGCGTAGACGAAGGTCCGCCCGAACTCGTCCACCGGCCCCTGGTACTCGTAGTCCTTGCCCCGCACGGAGAGGGCGAGCCGGTACCCGGGTGGGAGGACGACACAGGTGGGGATGATCTCCACCTCCACCTCGTAGACCTTCCCCGGGGTCAGGGGCTGCACCTCGTCGTGGGGGTGGTAGGGACGGTAGGGCAGGGAGCGGGCCGGATCGAGCTTGCGGTGCGACACCCGCAGCCACCCGTTGGCGATCGGCGTGTTGGGATCGAGTGCCCCTTGGAAGGTCACCTCTCCTCCGCTGGGATCGAACGCCCGCACCACCAAGAAGAGGTCGGCGTCGGCCGTGGAGGAGGAGACGAAGAGCCGGGCTGCGAGCGGGCCCGTGATCTCGGTCTCCTCCTGGACGGGCGGCATCCAGAAGGTCACCCCGTCGCCCAGCGCCTCGTACTCGACCGCAGCGTCGGCGTCGGGCAGCGCCTCCGTCAGCGACATCCCCCGGGCGTCCAGGTGGAAGCGGGTCCAACGGGTACGGGCCAGCGGCCACTCGTTCTCCGCTCGGAGCACGAAGCGCTCGCCGGGGTAGCGCACGTTGAGCAGGACCCGCGGCTGCCGGTCCCAACCGTTGTCGATCCCCTTCAAGAAGTGGTCGAAGAAGCGACGCTGCAGGTCCAACCCGTAGGAGGAATAGAAGGGTCCCCAGTGCGTGCCGCCGTGGACCTCGAGCCACTTCTGGGTGGAGGCCGCCTCGGTGAAGCCCTCGAAGTTCCCCCTGGGGTGGAGGCCCTGCCCGCCCCAGTTGGCCGCCGACAGCAGGGGAACGGTCACCCGTGACCAGTCGACCCGGGAGGCACGGTAGTACTCGTCGTCCAGCGGGTGCCGCTTGATCTCCTGGATCTGGTCGACCCGGTTCTGTGCCAGCTCCTCCTCGGAGAGCGTGACCGGTCCGGCCACCGGCTCGCCGGTGTTGGGGTTGCGCCGTCCCCGCTCCCCGACCCCGTACTGGACGTTGCGGACCTGGATCGGGAACCACTTGGCGCGGAACTCGCAGTAAATCCCCCCGTGGTAGAGCGCATCTCGGTAGTCATCGGCTCGGCCCTCCCAGGGGATGATGGCCGCCAGGTGGGGCGGCTGCAGGGCCGCCACCCGCCACTGGTTGGAGGCGTAGTAGGAGATCCCCAGCATCCCCACCCGGCCGTTCGACCAGGGTCGCGTCCCCGCCCACTCGATGCAGGCGTACAGGTCTTGGATCTCCCGGGGCGAGTTGACGTCCAGGACGCCGGGCGACCAGCCGGCGCCCCGCGAGTCCACCCGCACCACGGCGTAGCCGTGGGGCACCCAGCGCTCGGGGTCGGGGGTCTCCCAGTTCATGTATCGGTTCGAGGAGCCGACCGCCACCTCAGGATGGTCCTGAAGCAGCTTCCGCCACTGGGCCGGGTAGCCCTCCTGGAAGGCCAGGCCCTTCCCGTACACGCCGTAGGTCAGGATCACCGGGTACCGTCCCTCAGCGATGGGCCGGAACACGTCAGCCCGTAGCACCACGCCGTCGTCCATCGGGATCGGGGCGTGCCAGGTGATCCGCATCCCATCCCGGTCCTCGGTTCGCTCGTAGGGATCGGCCCGTTCGAGGAGCTCGCTCATGATCCCAATCCTCGGTCACGGCCGAAGGTCGGGGCAACGGTGGCGGCAAGCCGCCCGGCGCAGGTCGCGCACCGGCAGATCGATGCCAGCCCGGCCGTCGGCCCCGAGCGCTACCATCGGGGGCCAGGAGGACGGGGATGCCATACGCCACCACCGACGACGGGGTCCGCCTGTACTACGAGGAGACCGGATCGGGCCGCCCGCTGCTCTTCATCCACGAGTTCGCTGGGGACCATCGCAGCTGGGAACCCCAGGTCCGCCGCTTCTGCCGGCTCCACCGCTGCATCACCTACGACGCCCGCGGTTATCCGCCCTCGGACGTGCCCGAGGAGCCCGATCGCTACTCCCAAGAGCGGGCGGTGGCGGACGCCCTCGCCGTCCTCGACCACCTGGGCATCGATCGAGCCCACGTGGTCGGTCTCTCCATGGGTGGGTTCTGCGCCCTGCATCTCGGGCTCCGCTACCCCGAGCGGGCGATCTCCCTGGTCGTGGCCGGCTGCGGCTATGGCTCCGAGCCGGAGCGCCGGGCGAGCTGGCGGGAGGAGACCGAGGCCACGGCCCGGGCTTTCGAGGTCGAGGGCGCGGCGGCGACCGCCGAGCGGTACCTGCTCGGCCCGGCCCGGGTGCAGCTCCAGGCCAAGGACCCTCGGGCCTGGGAGGAGTCGAAGCGGTGGCTGGCCGAGCACCCGGCGACGGGTTCAGCCCTCACCCTGCGCGGGATCCAGATGCGGCGGCCGTCGCTGCACGACCTGAGGGAGGAGTTGGGCCGCCTGCGGCTTCCCCTCTTGATCGTGGCCGGCGACGAGGACGAGGGCTGCCTGGACGTGAGCCTGCTGCTGAAGCGGACCATCCCATCCTCTGCCCTTGCCGTTCTGCCCCGCACCGGCCACGCCTGCAACCTGGAAGAGCCGGAGCTGTTCAACCGCCTGGTGGGCGATTTCATCGCCACCGTGGAGGCGGGGCGTTGGGCCCTACGCGATCCTCGCGCCACCGCCGCCACGCTCACCGGTATGGGGGCCGGATCGAGGACTGGCGCCTGACGCTGCCCCGCCCTTCAGGCGTCGCCCCGAGGATGGCCACGGCGGTGGCCACGTACCCGCCCTCCACTCGGAACCGGCCGTGCACATGGCCGTCAGCGGCCCCCAGCACCGCCTGGGCTGATCTCTCCAGGCGGGCCACGAGGTCGCCACGAACGGGATCGATCTCGACCTCGACCTGGTGGAAGTCGAGCCAGCGCCTGGTCAGCGGGAACCAGGCCTTGTAGAGGCTCTCCTTGGCGCTGAAGACGACGGTGGTCCAGGGACCGTGCGGCCGCAGGGCGGCCGCGCGTCGCCGCTCGGCGGGGTGGCACACCAACCGTTCCACGTCCGAGGTCAAGGGCTCGGCCACCTCGAGGTCGATGCCGAGGCTCCCGACCGCGTGTTGCCATCCGACCCCGACCGCGCAGTACCCCTGGCAGTGGGTGATGCTGCCGGTCACGCCCGGCGGCCAGCGGGGCTCGCGGCCGGGCCCGGCCGGGATCGCCACCGGGGGTAGGCCGAGGGCAACCAGGGCCCGGCGGGCGTAGCGACGCCCGGCGGCGAACTCCCGCCGACGTGCCACCACGGCACCGACCAGGAGGGACCGCTCCTCGGGGAAGAGCGCCTCGAAGGCCGGCTCCTCCTCGACCGGCCCCTCCACCACCACCGTTCCCTCGGGCAACAGCCGCTCGAACACGGCGACCCCAACCCTCCGGCCAGCCATGGGCGGCCCCACGGGTGGGCCGCCCCGGCCGACGCTCGCCGTCCTATCCGCTCACCGAGTCCCCGCCCGGGCCCGGGCCTCCTCGATCCAGCGACGGATGCGCTCCGGCGTGGCCGGCAGCTCGGTGCAGCGCACCCCGAGCGGTGCCAGCGCGTCGTCGATCGCTGCCGAGAGGGCGGCCGGGGTCATCATCCTGCCTCCCTCGCCGCCGCCCTTGATGCCGTGCACGGTGAACGGCGAGGGCGTCTCTTGGTGGCCGACGATCACCTCCGGCACCTCCATCGCGGAGGGGATGAGGTAGTCCATGTAGCTGGTGGTCAGGAGTTGGCCGTCGTGGTCGTAGACGTACTCCTCGAAGAGCGCGGTGCCGATGCCGTGGGCGGTGCCCCCGATGATCTGCCCCTCCAGGCCACGTGGGTTGACCATGGTCCCGGCGTCGTGTACTGCGACGTAGCGCAGGTAGCTGATGGCGCCGGTCTCCGGGTCCACCTCGATCACGGGCACGTGGCAGGCGTTGCCGACGAAGGGGTAGAAGACGCCCAGGTTGGTCCGGTCGTCCGAGGGCATGGTGGTGTACGGATGGTCGTAGACCTTGCTGGCTTCCAGGCCGGTCTCGATCTCGTCGGGCAGGCTGTGCTTGAAAAGGTAGGTCTGGAGGGCGATCTCGGCCAGCGAGAGTCGTCGCTCCGGTGCCCCCTTGACCCGGAAGCCGCCTCCGGCCCACTCCAGGTCCTCTGGGTCCACCTCGAGCACGTGGCCGGCCACCTTCCGCGCCTTCTCCTTGATCCGGGTCGCGGCGCCGTTGATCGCACCTGCCACCATGACCGTGAAGCGACTGCCGCCGGGGCCGGTCGCCGGCAGGCCGCGGTTGGAGCCGGAGTAGACGACGTTGACTGAGTGGGGGTCGACGTCGAACTCCTCGGCCACCAACTGGGCCACCACCGTGTCCGAGCTGTTGCCCCAAAAGGCGTTGGAGTACAAGGTGGCGGTGATCCCCCCGGTGGGGTCGACGCTCAGGGTGACGCTCTCGGGAGCGCTGGTCACCTTGGCGGCGGGCTCGTCGAACCAGAACCAGAACTCGGTGGCGGAGAAGACGCTCCGCTCCTGGCAGCTGATGACGCCGATGCCGATGTAGCGGCCCTCGCGGCGCAAGCGCTCTTGCTCACGACGCCAGTGGTCGTAGTCGGCCAGCTGGAGCGCGGTGTTCATCACCCCCTCGTAGTTCCCCGAGTCATAGACGTTGCCGCTGGGGATGAAATAAGGGAACTGGTCGGGGCGGATGAAGTTGCGACGTCGGATCTCGACCGGGTCCATGCCCAGCTCCCGGGCGGCCAGGTCCACCATCCTCTCGATGGCCCAGTTCGTCACCTCAGAGCCGAAGCCGCGGTGGGCCCCCTGCTGGCACTTGTTGGTGAGCACCGCGCGCACCGCGTACTGCACGCTCCCGATCCGGTAGGGGCCGACGCACTGGGCCAGCGAGTTCCCGTGCGTGCCGGTGCCGAACTGGATGTAGGCGCCGTAGTCGTCGACCACGTCGAACTTGATCCCGCGCAGGGTGCCGTCCTTCATGACGGCCAGCTCGAGGTCGTAGATGCGGTCCGACCCGTGGTGATCGCAGTTGGAGAGGTTGTCGACGCGGTCCTCGATGAGCTTGACCGGACGCCCCAGCTTCTTGGCCAGCATGCCGGCGATGGCGGCCACCTTCACCGCCCAGAACTTGGAGCCGAAGCTGCCGCCGGCGGGGGTCGGCCGGATGTCCAGCCGGTTGGCCGGCACCTTCAGCGTCCCCGCGAGCATGAACAGGAAGTGGGTGAAGGTCAGGGAGTTGCAGTGGATGGTGAGCATGCCGGTGGCTGGGTCGTAGTCGGCCACCGCCCCCACCGTCTCCAGCGGCTGGCCGCCGGAGCGCCGCCAGCGCAGGTGGTCACGGACCACCAGATCGGCCTCGGCGAAGTCTCGCTCCACGTCACCGAACACGAAGGTGCGCTGGTAGGCGACGTTGGAGCCCAGCGCCTCATGGACCAACGGAGCCGAGGGGTCCATGGCCGCCATCGGGTCCACGACCGCTGGCAAGGGCTCGTAGTCGACCTCGATCAGGTCACGAGCGTCCTCGGCGAGGTAGCGGCTCTCGGCCACCACCACCGCCACCCCCTCGCCCACGTGCCGGACCTTGTCCACCGCCAGGCAGCGCCAGACGTGCTTGTCCGGAGCCGGCCCGAAGTCGGGCATGGGATTGCAGAGCTCGGCCGCCTCGGCTCCGGTGACCACCGCCACCACTCCCGGCAGACGGCGGGCCGCTTCCGTGTCAACCCGTCGGATGCGGGCGTGCGCATGGGGGCTGCGCAGGACCGCGGCGTGCAGCATGCCTGGCAAGACGATGTCGTCCACGTAGCCGCCGCGGCCGGTCAGGAACTTGGGGTCCTCCACCCGTCGGATGGACTTGCCCACCCATTTGAGTTCGCGTTCGGGGGTTGGCACGGTCTGCGTCACGGGCATCGATCCCGACCTCCTCAGGCTCTCGAGGCCGCGGGCTCATGGCCCTGGCTGGGCGCGGCCGCCTCGAGACGGGTGGCTGCGTCGAGGACGGCCTCGACGATGAACTGGTAGCCGGTGCAGCGACAGAGGTTGCTCGCGATCGCCTCACGGACCTGGGCCGCGGTTGGCCGTGGCTGCTCCCTGAGCAGCTCGTAGGCACGGAGGAGCATGCCAGGGGTGCAGTAGCCGCACTGGAGCGCCTGGTTGTCCCAGAACGCCTCCTGCAAGGGATGGAGGCGGCCGTCGGTGGCGAGCCCTTCGACGGTCAGGATGGAGCTGCCGTTGGCCTGCACCGCCAGGGTGATGCAGGATCGGATGCTCTCCCCGTCCATCAACACCGTGCAGGTGCCGCAGACGCCGTGCTCGCACCCGATGTGGGCCCCCTTAAGGCCCAAGTCCTCACGCAGGAAATCGACCAGCAGGCGACGGCTCTCGACCTCGGCCTCGTAGGGCCTGCCGTTCACCGTCAGCGCGATGCGATGTCGGTCCATCATCTGCTCCCTCCCCGGGCGCGCTCCACCGCCAGGGTCAGGGCGCGCCGCACATAGGTCCTGGCCACCTGACGGCGGTAGGCGGAGCTTCCATGGATGTCGGAAGCTGGAGCGAGATCGGAGGTGGCCGCCTCGGCGGCGGCCTCGATCGCCGCCGGGGTGGGGCGCTCACCGAGCAGGCGGCTCTCCGCCTCTGTCGCTCGAACCGGGGTCCCGGCGACCCCGCAGAGGGCGATAGCGACGCGGTCCACCACCTCGCCCTCGAGGTGCACCAGCGCCGCCGCCCCGGCCACGGCGAAGTCGCCGTGGCGCCGGGCGAACTCCAAGAAGGCATGGCCCGTGCCCGGAGGCCAGGTGGGGAAGCTGACCTCGGTGAGCAGCTCCCCCGTCTCCAGGGCGGTCGAGAAGGGCCCGGTGAAGAAGTCGGAGGCGGGGATGCGGCGCTCGCCCCGGGGACCGACCGCGGTCAGCTCCGCGCCCATGGCCAGGGCTACCGCCGGGATCTCGGCGGAGGGATCGGCATGGGCGAGGCTGCCCACCACCGTGCCCCGGTGGCGGATGGGCTCGTGACCGACGAGGTGCAGCGCCTCCACCAGGAGCGGGGTACGCGCGGCCGCGGTCTGGTCTCGCTCGACCGCCGACTGGCGCGCAGCGGCGCCGATGCGCAGCTGGCCGTCGTCGGCCCGGATATAGTCCAGCGCTCGTACGGTGGTCACGTCCACGAGGTGACCGGGACGCGCCAGACGGAAGTTCATGAGCGGGATGAGGCTCTGACCACCGGCAAGGACGCGGCCCTCCTCCCCTGCCTCATGCAGGAGCGCGGTGGCCTCGGCGATGGTGCTCGGGGCGTGGTAGACGAACGGCGGCGGTTTCATCCCTCCTCCTCCCCGGTGGCCACGGGCGGGGCCTCCGGGTATTCGGTCACGGTCGTGGTTGAGTGGGGCGTCGCGTCCAACGGACGGACCTCCTGTTTGATGACTGCGAGGATGGCGGTGACCCTGGCACCATCTTCCCTCGGGCGGGGTGCCTGAGCAACCCGGCAACCAGGCCGAGGTCGGCCGTCGTCGCCCGGCGCTGTCGCCTTCTCGGCCGCCACGGTGATCACCGGGCTCGGCCTACGCCTCGGCCAGGAACGCGAGCACCTCTCCCACGAAGAGCTCGGGAGCGGTATCCATGGCGGCGTGCTGCTGCCCGGGCAGCACGGCCAGCCGCGAGTTGGGCAGCAGCTCATGGAGGTACTCGGCCACCCTCCGGAGCGGCTCGGGGCTCTCGCCCCCCTCCACCATCAACGTGGGCACGGTGAGGCGGCGCAGCGCCTCGAAAGGCAGCTCGTGCTCCGCGGAGCCAGCCAGCTCGCGGGCCACGGTGTGGGCCGCCGCCACCCGGCTCGGCCACGACGGCTGCGAGCGCAGGACCTCCAGCTCGTGGTCGGGGACGTGGAGGACCTCTTGCAGGAAGGCGACCAGGGCCTCCTCCCGACGCCCGGCCTCGACCAACCTCTGGAGCCGGGGGGCCACCAGCGAGGGAGCGTGAGGGACGCCGGGGAGGCGGACACCACCCGGCTCGTAGGCCACCAACCGCCGGATCCGGTCCGTGAGCAGGGCAGCCTCGAGGGCCCGGGCAGCGCCGAAGGAGTGGGCGACCACGTCCACCTGCCCTCCGATCCCCTCCAGCACTGCCACCAGGTCCTCCGACTCCTGCCGGATGGACCAGCTGGGACCATCGCCGCTCGCCCCTCGACCCCGGCGGTCCAGGGCGTAGACGGTGAAGCGCCTCGCCAGGGCCGGCAGCACCGGGGTCCAGCGGGCGTGGTCCGAGCCGGTGCCGTGGACCAGCAGCAACGGGCTCCCCTGCCCGCAACGCCAGGCCGCGATCGGGGTCCCGTCCGAGGACGTGAAGTGGACGTGCTCCTGCTCGGTCGTTGCCATGGCCTTCGTGATCACCTCCCTCCGATCCCTCCCCTCGGCCACCAGCGGGCCGGGGCGCGCTCGACGCTCCGCCTCCTCCACCCTCCTCGCCGGGCACCCCACGCTCCCACCGGAGGTCGCCCCCGGCCCCCGAGCGGCCGCTCTCGTCATGAGCAGGCGGCCCCAAGGAGGGGGAGGTTGCAGGCGCGGTCCGACACGGGCGACCGGCCCTCTCACCCCTCCCGCCGCGTCGGCGACCGCAGGGGAGGTTCCGCGCCAGCGGGGCGATCGTCCGACCGCTCCGGAGCCCACCCCGGAGAACGACGGGGGAGCGAGGTCAAGCGGCCCGCTCCCAAACGGCCGGCGTCCCTTCACCGGCCTTGAACGGCGCTCCCCGGGGGGCCGGGCTGGCCACCGCGCCCATGGAAGGTATTATCGAGCCCCTTCACACGGCGAAGGGCATGCCGGGCGATGGTCTCGTCGGCCACCCGGCGGGCTCCCCCAGGCGAGGGAGAATGTGCCCGTGACCATCATCGACCTGCGGTCCGACACGGTGACCATGCCGACGGCTGAGATGCGCCGGGCGATGGCCGAGGCCGAGCTCGGCGACGACGTCTTCGGCGAGGACCCCACCGTCAACCGGCTCCAGGAACGAGCCGCCGACCTGATGGGGAAGGAGGCGGCCCTGTTCGTGCCCAGCGGCACCATGGGCAACCTTCTCAGCCTCCTGGCGCTGGCTGGCTCGGGCCAGGAGGTCATCGCCGAGGCAGGGTCCCACGTGTTCCTCTACGAGGGCGGAGGCGCCGCCGCCTTGGGCGGCATCCAGATCCGCCAGCTGCCGGGATCGGCCGGGGTGATGTCGGCCGAGCAGGTGCGGGAGGCCATCCGGCCAGCCGATGACCCTCATCAGCCACCGACGGCAGTCATCTGTGTCGAGGACACCCACAACCAGGCCGGGGGCGTGGTCTGGCCACTGGAGTCGCTGCGGGCTGTGCAAGCGGTGGCCGACGAGCACGGGATCGCGATCCACATGGACGGGGCCCGTATCTTCAACGCCGCCGTCGCCCAGGGGGTGTCAACCCGGGAGATCGCGGCGGTGGCGGACACGGTCACCTTCTGCCTCTCCAAGGGGCTGGCGGCTCCGGTGGGGAGCGTCCTCTGTGGCTCGGCCACCGTCATCTCCCGGGCACGCCGTTGGCGCAAGGTCCTCGGCGGCGGCTGGCGAGAGGCCGGGGTCCTGGCCGCCGCCGGCCTCTGGGCGCTCGATCACCTGGTGGATCGTCTGGCCGAGGACCACGCCAACGCGCGCACCCTGGCCGAGGGGCTGGCGGAGCTGCCCGGGATCGAGATCGACCTCGGGCGGGTCCAGACCAACATCGTCCGCTTCCAGCTCAAGACCACGACCGCGCCCGCGTTCATCGAGGCCTGCCGGCGGCATGGGGTCCTGGGCGGGGCCAACGGTCGCCACGGGATCCGGTTCGTGACCCACCTGGGCGTGGGGATGAGCGACGTCCAACGGGTCCTTGCGGTCTGCTCCCGGGTGCTCGGGGAGCTGGGCTGACGGCACCAGAACGGCTGGCGGCGCTCGGCCATGATCGGCACCGAGGGCACCGCCCTGCCTTGGATGCCCGTGGGTCGCCCCCGCCGGCCCCAGGCCGGACTGGGACGGATGTTGCGATCCTGCAGGAGATCGGGTACATCTCGCCGCCGAGGGCCGGCGCCCGAGCCTCTGAATCGGGGCCGGCCGGAGCCCCCAACGAGGGAGGAAAGAGCCAATGAGGGTCATCGCCGTCGAGGAGCACTATGGAAGTCACCGGGTCGTCGAGGCCAGCGGAGGCCAGGTGCCGCTGGCGGGAGCGCTGGAGGCCAAGCTCACCGACCTGGGGGAAGGTCGGATCGCCGACATGGACGCAGCCGGGATCGACGTGCAGCTCCTGTCGCTGAACACCCCAGGCGCGCAGGCGCTCACCTCGGCCGACGCGGTCCAGCTCGTGCGCGAGGAGAACGACCGGCTGGCCGAGGCGGTGCGAGCACGTCCCGACCGTTTGGCGGCGCTGGCCTCCCTGCCCACGGTCAATCCGGAAGCGGCCGCCGACG
>DATGLL010000130.1:0-5824 GCA_035294145.1 Candidatus Dormiibacterota bacterium
GCAGGCGGGGCGGCTGGAGCGTCGGGTCTACGACGTGCCGGCCGAGATCGACGGGGAGGTGGCCCGGCTCAAGCTCCGGGCCATGGGGGTCGAGATCGACACCCTGACGGAGGAGCAGCGACGTTACCTGGAGTCCTGGGAGGAGGGAACCTGATGAGCACGTTCAACACCTCGCCTCGTCACTTCATCACCAGCGAGAGCGTGACCGAGGGGCATCCGGACAAGATCTGCGACCAGGTATCGGACTCCATCCTTGATGCCATCCTGGCCCAGGACCCTCAGGCCCGTGTGGCCTGCGAGACCTCGGTCACGACCGGCCTTGTGCTGGTCTGCGGCGAGATCACCACGACCGCGGTGGTGGACGTGCCCACGGTGGTGCGGGAGACCCTCCGCAGGATCGGGTACACGGACCCGACCGCCGGCTTCGACGCCGACAGCTGCGCGGTGGTGGTCGCGCTCGGCAAGCAGAGCCCGGACATCGCCCAGGGGGTGAGCCAGGCGCTCGAGGTACGCAGCGGCATCGACTCAGAGGACGCCATCGCCGCGGTGGGGGCCGGGGACCAGGGCATGATGGTCGGGTTCGCCTGCGACGAGACCCCTGAGCTGATGCCGTTGAGCGTCAGTCTGGCCCACGGCTTGACCCGTCGTCTGGCCCAGGTCCGCAGGTCGGGTGAGCTCGCCTACCTGCGGCCTGACGGCAAGAGCCAGGTGACCGTCGAGTACGCCTATGGCCGCCCTCGGCGGGTGGAGGCGATCGTGGTCTCCACCCAGCACCGGCCCGAGGTGAGCTCGGAGCAGATCCATCGTGACGTCATCGAGCACGTGATCCGTCCGGTGGTGCCGGCCGAGCTGTTCGACGATCGGACCCGCATCTACGTCAACCCCACCGGCCGATTCGTGATCGGCGGCCCGGTCGGCGATGCTGGCCTCACCGGCCGCAAGATCATCGTCGACACCTACGGGGGGGTCGTCCGCCACGGCGGAGGCGCCTTCAGCGGTAAGGATCCGACCAAGGTCGATCGCTCCGCCGCGTACGCGGCCCGATGGGTGGCCAAGAACGTCGTCGCCGCCGGCCTGGCTCGCCGCTGCGAGGTCCAGCTCTGCTATGCGATCGGCATGGCGAGGCCTCTGGCCGTGAGCCTGGAGACCTTCGACACCGCTACCGTGCCCGACGATCGGATCCTGGAGGCCATCGAGGCCGTCTTCGACCTGCGGCCGGGCGCGATCATCCGGGATCTCGACCTGCGCCGTCCTATCTTCGCCGCCACCGCCGCCTACGGTCACTTCGGGCGAACCGACATTGACGCTCCCTGGGAGCGGACCGATCGCGTCCAGGCCCTGCGCGAGCAGGTGGAGGCGGATCGGACGTCGGCCTCCAGGGCGGGATAGGAGGAAGGTGAGATGTCGACGAGCGTTCAGACATCCACCCCGGCCCAGAGCCGGGGAGAGAGCCCAGAGGTTGCCACCGGGGGGGTCCACCTGGTGGGCAGCGTTCCCCTCGCGAACCCTGAGGAGGTGTTTCGCACCGTGGCCGCCGCGCTGGGCGACCGTTTGCGCCGAATCCCGGACGGGGAGACGGGGCCCCGCTCGGATTGGATCGTCTGGCAGTACCCAGTCCTCAGCGCCCTGCCCCAGTTCGAGGTGGGGCCGCCGGGCCCGGACCACTATCGGGCCCTACCCAAGCTCCGGGTCCGCGATGGCGAGCGGGTCGAGGACATCAGCTTCGGCAGCCTGGGCTACGCCCAGGCGGCGGTGGCCTCCTACCGGGTCTTCGCCCGGCTCAAGCGCGACGGCGTCATCCCGAGCGAGTGTCGGTTCCAGGTCTCGCTGCCGACGCCGCTGGCTCCGATCAGCGCCTTCGTGGCAGCCGAGAACCAGGCCGCCCTGGAGCCGGCCTATGAGGCGCGCATGCTGGAGGAGCTGGGCGAGATCCTGGGGACGATCCCGCACGAGCAGCTCGCGATCCAGTGGGACACGAACGTCGAGATGGGCATGATCGAGGGCCTGGTCCCCGTGTGGTTCTCCGACATCCGGGCCGGGATCCTCGAGCGCCTGCTCCGTCTGAGCCGTCACGTTCCGCCCGAGGTCGAGCTCGGGTACCACCTCTGCTATCGGGACGTGCGCGGCCGCTCCTTCCGGGAGCCGGCCGACGCTGGGAAGCTGGTGCAGATCGCCAACGCGCTCGCCACCAGCCTGGACCGGCCGCTCAACTGGGTGCACCTGCCGGTCCCACGGGAGTGCGATGACGCCTACTTCGCCCCGCTGGGCGAGCTTCGTCTCCGGCCGGAGACGGAGCTGTACCTGGGCGTGGTCCACCGCGCCGACGGGGTGGAGGGAGCCCGGCGGCGGATCCGGGCCGCGCTCCGCCACGTGTCCGGGTTCGGGGTGGCCAGCGAGTGCGGCTGGGGCCGGGAGACGCCCCAGGCGGTGAACGACCTGATCGAGGTCCACCGCCAGGTCTCGGCCCCCCTGGCGACCCAGGCCGAGGAGCGGCCCGCGGTGTTTCAGTGGCCCGCCGGTTTCGAGCGCATCCCGGACGAGGACTGGACCCGCCAGCCGGTCGACAGCTTCGGGCTCGCCTACGACACGGTCGAGCAGCACGGCTGGTATCGCAACCTCGATCCCACCGTCGAGGATCTGGCCCGGAACCTGCGTGACGGGGACGTCCTGGTCGACTACTCGGGCGGCACCGGCATCCTGCTCGACCGGCTCAAGCTGCGGGTGTTCGATCGGCAGGTCGGGGTGGTGATCGCCGACAGCTCGGCCAAGTTCCTACGGGTCGCCCTGGACAAGTTCCGCGACGACCCCCTGGTGGCCCTCCGCCTCCTCCACTATCGCAAAGAGGAGAAGCGACTGGAGCACCTGGACGAGGTGCTAGGGCCGGAGATGCTGAGGCGGGGCGTGGACGCGATCGTGTCCACCAACGCCATCCACCTCTACTACGATCTGCCCGAGACCCTGGCTTCGTGGGTGCGGGCCCTGCGGCCGGGGGGCCTGGTCTTCATCAACTCCGGCAACATCCGCAACCCTCGGGCCAAGCCCAACGAGTGGATCCTGGACGAGACGGTCTGGGTCATCAACGAGGTGGCCGAGGGGCTGGTGCGTACCGATCCTCGGTACGCGGCCTACCGCGCGGCGCTCGAAGATGAGGATCGGCTGGCGGCCCATCATGCCTACCGTGATCGGGTCTTCCTCGCCCCGCGCCCCCTGCAGTACTACCTGGACGCCTTGGAGGAGGCCGGGCTCAGGGTCGAGCGCGTGCACGAGAAGACGATCGAGGCCAACGTCGACGACTGGTTCGAGCTGATGAGCACGTACCATGACGCCGTGCTGGGTTGGATCGGCGGCACCGAGAAGGTGGACGGCCGACCGCCCACGCCGGAGGCGGTGCAGGACCGCCTTGGCCTGATCCGTCACTCCATGGACATCCTGTTCGGTGGGCGCAAGGACTTCCGTGCCTGCTGGACCTACATCACCTGCCGCCGATGAGGTCGCCCGAAGGGAGGGTGAGGCGGTGCCGGACGTGAGAGACGCCTACGTGGCTGGGGTGGGCATGACGCTCTTCGCCAAGCAACCCCAGCGCACGCTCAAGGACCTGGTCGCGGAGGCGACCACCGCAGCGCTCCAGGATGCCGGGCTGGAGGCGCGTCAGGTTCAGGCCTGCTACTTCGCCAACGCGGTGGCCGGGTCGATCGTCGGTCAGGAGATGGTGGCCGGCCAGGTGACGCTTCGGCCGTTGGGGTTGGAGGGGATCCCGCTGGTCAACGTCGAGAACGCCTGCGCCTCCGCATCCACGGCCTTCCACCTCGCCTGCCAGGCGGTGACCTCGGGCTACTGCGACATCGCCTTGGCGGTGGGGGCCGAGAAGATGACCCATCCCGACAAGCGCCGGTCGTTCGCCGCCATCGGGGGATCGGTCGACGTGGAGCGCATCCCGGCCGAGCTCCCCCCTGACCGCTCGTTCCTGATGGACATGTACGCCCAGGCCGCGCTCGAGTACATGGAGCGCAGCGGCGCCACCGTCGAGGACTTCGCCGCGGTGGTGGTGAAGAACCAGCGCCACGGCATGCTCAACCCGCTGGCCCAGTACGGGTCCGAGCTGACGGTGGAGGACGTGCTCGCGTCGCGGCCCATCGTTCATCCCTTCACCCTGCTCATGTGCTCGCCCATCTCGGACGGGGCCGCCGCCGCGGTGGTGGTCAACGAGCGGCTGGCGCGAGGGAACGGTCAGCGAGTTCGGGTGGCGGCATCGGTGCTGCGCTCGGCCAGCGCCTCGGCCAAGGTCTCCGAGCTGGCCGCCCAGGCGGCCTACGAGGTGGCTGGCCTGGGGCCGGAGTCGCTCGACTGCGCCGAGCTCCACGAGGCCGCTGCCTCGGCTGAGCTCGTCCTGTACGAGCAGCTGGGCTTCGCGGAGCCGGGGGAGGGGCCGGCGCTGATCAGGAGCGGTGCCACCTGCCTGGGCGGGAGGCTCCCCGTGAACACCAGCGGTGGCCTGCTGGCCAGGGGGCATCCGATCGGGGCCACGGGGTTGGCCCAGATCTACGAGGCCGTCTGCCAGGTACGTGGTCAGGCGGGTCGACGCCAGGTCGAGGGCGCCCGCGTCGCCCTCACCCAGAACGCCGGTGGTTGGGGGGATGGGGACAACCTGGTGGCGACGGTCCACATCTTCATGGCCGAGTAAGAGGTCGGGCCGAGGTGTCCTCGGCCCGACCGATCGTCCTTTGGCCGGGGCGGATCGCTGGCGCGGGGTGGTTAGCCCGTTCCCTCGCGCAGCCATCCCACCAGCGCCTCGGTGACCTCCGCCGGTCGCTCCATGGGGGAGAGATGGCCGCAGTCGGGCACGACCACCAACCGGGCCCCGGGGATTGCGGCCGCCATCTCCTCGACCTGGTCGGGCGGGGTCAGCTGATCGCCGTCGCCCACCAGGACCAGCGTCGGGCAGCGGATGCCGGGCAGGTCGGGACGGGAGTCGGGGCGACCCATGATCGCCGCCTGCTGGCGGAGGAACGCCTCCGGCCCGACCTCCTCCGCCATCAGGCGCACGGTGCCTTCGAGGCTCCGGTCCCCGAGCCGAGCGGGATGGACCAGGAGCGGGAGCTGCAGGTCGCAGACCTCGTCCAGCCTTCCTTGCCGGGCAAGCTCGATCTGGGCCCGCCGACGCTCGGTCTGTTCGGGCCGCTCCGGGTAGGCCACCGTGTCCAGCAGGGCCAGCTTGGCCACTCGCTGCGGAGCCTGCCGCAGGATCTCGAAGGCAAGGTAGCCGCCCATCGAGAGCCCCACCAGCGCGAACCGGGGTGGGGCCGAGGCGAGGATCTGGCGGGCGATGCCGTCCAGCCGGTGATGGCGGGTATGGTCGGCAACCGCCACCGGGCCGAAACGCCAGAGGGCAGGGATCTGCTCGGCGTAGAGGCGCGCCGAGCAGAGCAGACCTGGGATCAGGACGGTCGCTTGAGGCTCGCTCACGGCGCCATCATGGGCGATGGGGCCGGGAAGGGGGGCACGACCGTTGCCGCTGAGTGAGCGATCGTCTCATGCGGCACCCCTCACGGGGTTCCCCTCGCGGGCTTCGCGCCTCCCCGCCGCGTGCCCGGGAGGCCCGGGTCTCACCGGGTCCCCACGAGGCCGGCCTCGTGGGGACCCCTGACCGCGGCTCTGCGCCTCCCGGAGGCGCCACCTGAGCCGACGGGCGGGGCCCCCACCAAGCCAGCTTGGTGGGGTGCCCCGGGCCGATACCTCGCCAGGTTGATCGCGGCGTGGTCATCGCGCCGGTGGCGCGCCCCACCGCCGTCACCCCTCCAGTGCTCGGCCCACCCGAGGTCCTGGA
>DATGLL010000131.1:0-29050 GCA_035294145.1 Candidatus Dormiibacterota bacterium
TCGCGGGGGAGGGGCTGGACGTGACCGGGATGCTGCGCCAGCAGGGGTTGCCCGGGGCCAGGGCGCGGCGAAGGGGGCTTGCCGACGCCGCCCTGGCCGAGGTCCGGCGGCAGCTGCGCGACAAGACCGGCTGGGGGTCCCCATCGGGACGGGTCCCGATGGGGCGCCCCTTCGTGGGGTCCCTGGTCGGACCCGGGCCTCCCGGGCCCGCGGCGAGGAAGCGCGATCCCCGCGAGGGGTCCCCGCGAAGCCACTCCGTGGGGCGCCCCGCGAGGGGAACCCCGTGAGGGGTGCCGCTTGAGCGCTATTGCTCTCTCTGCGGCAACGGTTCACGTCGCGGCCCTCGCTGCCTCGGGTGGAGGGCGGGCACCCGCGGTGATCTCCACCGAGGGTGCCCCCACCACGCGTCCGGAGAAGGATGGGGCGACGGATCTCCCGTCCTCGATGTCAGCTTCTGCTCGTCCGTCGGCGCAGTGTCGTGGCCAGGGCGACCGTCCCGCCGCCCAGGACGAGGCCGGCCAGGCCGCTCGCTACCTCCGAGATGGGGGCAGGACCGGGCTGGGGATCTCGGAGGCCGGTGTTGGGCATGCCCGGCGTTGGTTCGGGAGAGAGGCTGGGGGGAGTGGTGCCGGAGACGCCGGTGCTGTCAATGGTTCCCGGTCCCGGGTACTGGGCCTGGCTGCCGCTTCCGCCTATGAAGCCGAGCTGCTGGAGCTGCTGGCCAACGGCCGACACTGAGGGCAGGGGGGCTTGCTCGAAGGCGACGTCGTTGGGTGGCGAGTAGGAGGAGTCGCCCCCCAGCACCAGCGCTGCTCGGGCTAGGGCGCGGTGCTCGGCCTCCACGCCGAGGATCGAGGCGGCGACGGTGGCCAGCTTGTAGTTGCCGCCCGCGGCGAACTGGTTCACCGCCGCCAGGTAGGCGTTGACGAAGAGCCCCTCGGCGGCGGCGATGGTCTTGAGGGCAGCCGTCTTGTCGTTGGGGTTGGCCGAGCCAGGAACGGTGAAGGTGAGCGTGAGGGGCTTGGCGCCGGCGGCCTGCAGGTAGGTGTAGTGATCCTGCTCCGCAGCCCTCGCCGCCTGGAGGATCGCCTTGACCGTGGCGTCGGTCCCAGAGGCGTTCGCGTAGGCTCCGTTGATCACCGCCCCCAGGTAGGTGACGGCCAGCGCCTCAGCGGTGATGGCCGTGTTGATGATGGTCGCGGTGGAGTCGGCCAGCGCCGTGGTGGTCGATCCCAGGGCAGCGATCCCGGCTGCCCCACCTCCTGCCGCGACCAGGGCGGCCATGAAGCGCCGTCGCGAGACCCCGTCTCGGAAGCGCTCCCGGTTGACGCGTTCGATGTATTCGAGCCGCTCCAGTTCCATGTGATTGGTACCTCCTGACTGTCGGAGCGGGTGCGTCCGCTGGCCGGCCTGGACGGGCGCACCCGAGAGCAGTACGGAGCGCTGACGGAAGCGGGATCACCTTCGCCTGCGGGTACGCTGTAGGGCATGGCTCAGCGCGGGGTCGAGGGCCCTACGGCAGAGGGACGGGACCTGCACCGATGGCGGAGCTGAGCGATGACCAGCTGGTTCGTGGCCTGGTCGCAGGGCAGTCGGAGGCGATGGCCGAGCTCTACGACCGCTACGGCGATTCCGCCTATGCGCTGGCCCTCCGCATCACCGGCGATGGCGCTCGCGCAGAGGACGTAGTCCAGGAGGCCTTCGTCAAGATCTGGCGCCAGGCTGCTCGTTTCGACCCCCAACGGGGGTCGCTGCGGGCCTGGGTGATGGCCGTGGTTCGCAACCAGGCCCTCGATGTCTTCCGCGGTCGGGCAGGACGCGAGCGACGTGAGGTGGACCTGGACCAGATCGGTCCCGATGCCCGGGTGTGCGACCCGTGGCCGCACGTTTCGGCCTCGTTGCTCCGGTCCCGGGTGCGGACGGCGCTCTGCTCCCTTCCCTCCGAGCAACGTCAGGTGGTGGAGCTGAGCTACTTCAGCGGCCTGACCTGCCGGGAGATCGGGAACGTGCTCGGGCTGCCCCTGGGGACGGTGAAGAGCCGTCTGCGCCTGGGCATGGAGAAGCTGCATGCCTACTTCGCCGGCCAGGAGCTGGATCTCGATGATTGAGCACGATCCCGTGGCTGACTCGGTGGCGGCGTACGTGATGGGCGCGCTCGAGCCCGAGGAGGAGAACGAGGTTCGGCGTCACCTGCACGAGTGCTCGGACTGTGCCGAACTCGAGCGACGGCTGCGGGAGACGATGGCCGTGCTTCCCTTCGCGGTCGAGGAGCGTCCGGCCCCTCCCGCGCTCCGCGACCAGGTCCTGGCCCGTTTCGCTGCGGAACGGGCGCTGACCGAGCGTCACCCGCGATCTCGTCTCCGACGTCTGGGCCCGGTCGCTCCCCTCGCGGCCGCGGTGCTCCTCCTGGCCGCCTGGTCGGGGTTCCTAACCGTTCGCATCCAGCAGCTCCAGCAGACCCAGGCCCTCACCTATCCGATCCGGCCGGCCGAGTCGGGCGGCGTGCCCGGCGCCGAGGGAGAGGTGGTGATGATGCCCGGTCGTGAGGCGGCGCTGATCAGCCTCCGCCATCTCCCCCCGCTCCCGGCCGGGCGTGTCTATGAGCTCTGGGTGGGGACCTCTGCGAACGATGTTCGCGCGGCCGGGGTGTTCGTCCCCGATGCCGAGGGTTCCAGGCTGTTGCTGGTGAGCAGCGATCTCTCGAGCGCTCGCCTGGTGGCGGTCACCGTTGAGCCTGGCCCCTATGGCTCCTCCCACCCGACCGAGCCGCCGCGGCTGGTTGCCCGCCTCACCTGACCTCGGCGCGGAGGCCACGAGCCCGGTGAGATCTCATGGACCTTCCGGGACCTTCCGGCCAGGACCGTCCATCTACACTGTGCAGGCGATGCCGTGGGCGCTTGGCGTCGAGGGAGGTCGGTTCGTCGAGGGTGAGCCGGCCTCGTCACGTACGGGTCCGCGAGCGGGAGGCCGCAGATGACCCGACTCCGCCTGCCCTCGACGGTGGCTGCCTGCCTGTTCGACCTGGACGGGGTCCTGACGCAGACGGCGAAGGTCCACGCCGCGGCCTGGAAGCAGATGTTCGACGCCTACCTCCAAGAGCGGGCGGCACGGACGGGGGAGCGCTTCATCCCCTTCGACGAGGTGGAGGACTACGACCGGTACGTGGACGGGAAGCCGCGCAGCGACGGCGTGCGCTCCTTCCTCGCCTCTCGTGGCATCCAGCTGCCGGAGGGCTCGCCCGAGGATCCGCCTGAGGCGGAGACCGTGGCCGGTCTCGGCAATCGCAAGAACGAGCTGGTGCTGCGGTTGATGGAGCAAGACGGGGTGCAGCCGTACGAGGGCTCGGTGCGCTTCGCCCGCCTGGCTCGGGAGGAGGGGCTGCGCCTGGCGGTGGTGTCGTCCAGCGCCAACTGTCACGCGGTGCTGAAGGCGGCGGGGATCGATGACCTCTTCACGGTGCGCATCGATGGCGTGGTCGCCGAGCAGCGTCATCTCAAGGGCAAGCCTGCCCCTGACACCTACCTGGCCGCCGCCGAGGCGCTGCACGTCACCCCGACCCAGGCGGCGGTCTTCGAGGACGCCCTGGCTGGGGTTGAGGCGGGGCGTGCCGGCGGCTTCGGGTACGTGGTGGGGGTGGACCGGGTGGGACAGGCGGACGAGCTCCGACGGCACGGCGCCGATGTGGTCGTGACCGACCTGGCCGAGCTGATCGAGGACGGATGATCGTCCATCCCGTCATCGAGCTGGAGCCGTGGCGGCTCCGTGAGACCCGTCTCGACCTGGAGATGCTGGGGCAGTCCGAGTCCGTCTTCGCCCTCTCCAACGGCCACATCGGGTTACGGGCCAACCTGGACGAGGGCGAGCCTCAGGCCATCCTGGGCACCTACCTCAACGGCTGCTACGAGCTGCACCCCCTGCCCTACGCCGAGGCCGGGTACGGATACCCAGAGTCGGGACAGACGGTGGTCAACGTCACCGATGGCAAGGTCATCCGGCTGCTGGTCGACGACGAGCCCTTCGACGTTCGTTACGGCACCCTCCTTGGGCACGAGCGCGAGCTGGACCTCCGGGCCGGTGTGCTGCGGCGCCGGGTCGAGTGGCGCTCCCCCACCGGCCAGGCGGTCCGGATCTCGTCGACGCGGCTGGTGTCGTTCGCCCAGCGTGCGGTGGCGGCGATCCTCTACGAGGTCGAGCCGCTGGACGGCGGTGCCTCGGTCGTCCTCCAGTCCGAGCTGGTGGCCAACGAGCCTCCGCCTCAGGGCGGCCGCGATCCGCGGAAGGCCGTGGCCCTGGCCGCGCCGCTTCGCTCGGAGTGGTTCGGCCACCGGGACACGCGCGCGTTGCTGGTGCACGTGACCAAGGAGAGTGGGCTGCGGGTGGCGGCAGCCATGGACCATCTCGTCCAGGGCCCGGGCGGGACCGAGACCCGGAGCGAGAGCGAGCCCGATCTCGCGCGTCTGACCGTGGCCTCCGTGCTCGAGCCCGGGCAGTGCCTGCGCCTGGTCAAGTTCCTCGCCTATGGTTGGTCGGCCCAGCGGTCGCTACCCGCCCTTCGCGACCAGGTGGAGGGGGCCCTGGCCATGGCTCGGCACCGGGGGTGGGAGGGGCTGCTGACCGATCAGCGTGCCTACCTGGACGACTTCTGGCGTCGGGCGGACGTCGAGATTGAGGGGGACGCGGAGCTCCAGCACGCCGTCCGCTTCGCGCTCTTCCAGGTGCTGCAGGCGGGGGCCAGGGCCGAGCGCCGGGCCATCCCGGCCAAGGGGCTGACCGGTCCCGGCTACGACGGCCACACCTTCTGGGACATGGAGACCTTCGTGCTCCCCGTCCTCACCTATACGGCGCCGGCGGCGGTCGCGGATGCCCTGCGCTGGCGTCACTCGACGCTCCCCATGGCCCGGGAGCGGGCGCAGCAGCTGGGGCTGGAGGGGGCGGCCTTCCCCTGGCGGACCATCCACGGCGAGGAGTGCTCGGGCTACTGGCCGGCAGGGACCGCCGCCTTCCACATCAACGCCGACATCGCCGACGCCGTGATCCGCTACCAGCACGCGGTCGACGACCCTGAGTTCGAGCGTGAGGTTGGCGTCGAGCTTCTGGTGGAGACGGCCCGGCTCTGGCGGTCCTTGGGCCACTACGACCAGGAGGGGGCGTTTCGGATCGATGGGGTGACCGGCCCCGACGAGTACAGCGCCCTGGCGGACAACAACGTGTACACGAACCTGATGGCGCAGCAGAACCTGCGCGCTGCCGCCGCCAGCGCCGAGGCCCACCCCGATCGGGCGGCCGAGCTGGGCGTCGACCCGGAGGAGATCCAGAGCTGGCGGGCGGCGGCCGATGCCATGTGCATCCCCTACGACGAGCGCCTGGGGGTGCATCCGCAGGCGGAGGGCTTCACCCGGCACGAGCGGTGGAGCTTCGCTCACACGCGCCCTGACCAGTATCCCCTCCTGCTCCACTTCCCCTACTTCGACATCTACCGCAAGCAGGTGGTGAAGCAGGCAGACCTGGTCTTGGCCCTCCACCTCCGTGGCGATGCCTTCACCCCCGAGGAGAAGGCGCGCGACTTCGCCTACTACGAGGCCCTCACCGTGCGGGACTCGTCCCTCTCCGCCTGCACCCAGGCGGTGGTCGCGGCCGAGGTGGGCCATGTCGAGCTCGCCTACGACTACCTGGGCGAGGCGGCGTTGATGGACCTCCATGACCTGGAGCACAACGTGGCGGATGGGGTGCACATCGCCTCCCTGGCCGGGGCCTGGATCGCGATCGTGGCCGGGCTGGGCGGCATGCGCGACCACGGGGGCGTGCTGAGCTTCGCCCCCCGCTTGCCGAGGGCGCTGACCCGGCTGGCCTTCCGGGTCACCTTCCGGCGCCGCCTCATCGAGGTGGCGGCCGACCGCAACCAGGTGACCTATCGGCTGCTCGAGGGGGGGCCGCTGGAGGTCGTGCACGGCGACGAGCGGCTGACCCTCGTCCCCGGCGCCCCGGCGACCCGACCCGCGCTGCCGGTCCCGGACCTGCCTCGGCCCGCCCAGCCCCCCGGCCGCGAGCCCACCCGTCGCGTCCCCCGCCCCTGAGCCGGCGGGTGGGGGCCCCTGCCCGGGGCCCCGATCGCCGGCCGTCGTCAGCCCCAGATCTCCTGGGCCGTCTCCACCACCAGCCGGAGCTTGGCCCACTGCTCCTCCGGCGTGAGGGCGTTGCCCTCGACGGTGGAGGCAAAGCCGCATTGGGGCGACAGGCAGAGGCGTTCGAGGGGCACGTAGCGCGAGGCCTCCTCGACCCGGCGCTTGAGCACGTCCTTGGACTCCAGCTCGCCGCGCTTGGTGGTGACCAGACCCAGGACCACCGTCTTGCCCGGGGGGACGAAGCGAAGCGGCTCGAAGCTCCCCGAGCGGACGTCGTCGTACTCGAGGAAGAAGGCGTCGACCTGGAGCTGGCCGAAGAGCGCCTCGGCCACGTAGTCGTACCCTCCCTCGCTGAACCAGGCGGAGCGGTAGTTGCCCCGGCACATGTGGACGGCGACGGTCATCCCCTCCGGCCGGCCGGCCAGGGCACGGTTGAAGTTGCGGATGTGGAGCTCGTGGACGTGGTCCGGGTCGCCCCCCTCCCCGGCCATCATCTGGCGCATGCCAGGGTCGTTGGCGAAGGCGAAGGTGGTGTCGTCGATCTGGAGGTAGGTGCAGCCGGCCTGGTGGAGCCGACGGAGCTCTTCGGCATAGGCTGCGGCCAGGTCGGCGTAGACCTGCTCGACGTCCTCATAGACGCCGCGGGCCACGGCCTCCTGGGCGGTCCCGCGCAGGGTGACCATGCTGGGCGAGGGGATGGAGAGCTTGGGGGTGGCGGAGGTCACCACCGAGCGAAGGAAGCCGAAGTCGTCGGCGAAGATGGTGTCGCCCAGCTCGATGCGGCCGGTGACCCGGATCTCGGGGGCGGGATACTCGACGACCTCCTCCCCTTTCTGGGCCGGGACCATGATCACGCCCTCGCCGCGCTCGATCCCGCCCAGGCGGAAGATGAAGTCCAGGTACCAGGAGGCCCGGCGGAACTCTCCGTCCGTGACCGAGCGCAAGCCGATCTCCTCCTGCCGCCGGACGGCCTCGCGGATGGCCCGGTCCTCGACCTCGCGGAGCGCTTCGATCGGGATCCGGCCGGCCTCGAACTCGGCTCGGGCGGCGAGCAGCTCCGGTGGACGCAACAGGCTGCCAACGTGATCTGCCCGGAACGGGGGTGAGCTGGACTGGGACATCGCCTCCTCCTCCTTCACTCGCGTCATCCGCTAGGTCGGGCCCGATGGTCGACCGTCGACAGGCGGCTCGTTGACCCGCCTTGCTGCTCACAATAAACTGAGGAGTCGATCGTGCATCGCCAGAGCCTCGGGACCGGTCCGACGGAGGTGACCGGGAACCTGCCTGGCGGCCTCGCTGGACGGCAACTGCGCCCCACCGGGCGGCTGGTCACGCCTGCGTGAGCGCTCCATGGGAGGAGTGGGAGAGGGAATGGCTAGGACGGCTTCCCCGACGATGATCGAGGTCCCTGCGCCCGAGCCGGACCTGACCCCGGCCGAGATCATCCGACGCGCCACCGCCCTGCAGCCCCTGGTGCGGGAGCAGCAGGAGGCGTCGGAGCAGCGTGGCTACTACTCCGAGGAGCTCCACCGTCGCTTCCTCGAGGCCGGCTTCTACCGGATGCTGCAGCCACGCCGCTTCGGCGGCTACGAGTTCGACTTCCCGACCTTCTGGAAGGCGATGATCGAGATCTCACGGGGCGATCCGGGCACCGGCTGGTGCCTCACCTTGGGGTCGCACCATGCCTGGGTGGTCGGCTCCCACTGGCCGGAGCGCGCCCAGCGCGAGATCTTCGGTCCCACCGGGGATTTCCGGGCTCCCCATCGCGCCCTGCCCGGGGGCCAGGCCCGGCCGGTGGAGGGTGGCTACGTGGTGAGCGGGACCTGGGACTATTGCTCGGGCATCCCGTACGCCACCCATTTCCTTGGCAACGCCCTGGTCGAGGGCTCGGGGGACCCGCCCCGGGCCGTGATCGTGGTCATCCCTCGGGCCCAGGTCACCGTCCTCGACGACTGGGGGGGTGGGGCCCAGCTGGGCATGCAGTCCAGCGGCTCCAACAGCGTGCGGGTGGAGGAGGTCTTCGTCCCCGAGCACCTGGTCGTCCCGGGCGACCTGACCCGGCGCTCGGGCCCCACCCCGGGGACCGAGCTCCACGGCAACCCGATGTACCTGGGGATGATCTATGGGGTCTACCACGCCGGGCTGGTGGTGACCCAGGTGGGGGCGGCCTGGGCCGCCCTCGATGAGTTCGAGCAGATCATCACCACCCGCACGACCCCGCTCCCGCCCCAGGTCATGCGCTACGAGCATCCCGACTACCAGCGGGCCTGGGGGCTGGCCCGGGCTCTGGTCGACGCCGCCGAGGCGCTGGTGATCCGGGCCGGGGAGTGGTACATGGAGCTCTGCCAGCGGTGGGCGGAGACGGGGGAGCTGTTCTCTCGCGAGGACGACATCAGGCTCTTCGGCATCCTCCAGCAGGCGGGGCGGCTGGCCGCGGAGGCGGTCGAGCTGCTGTTCCGGAGCGCCGGGTCCTCCGCGGCCCGGCGGGGGCAGCGGATGCAACGGTACTTCCGTGACGTGGCCATGTACCGTGGCCACATCGCGGCCCAGTACCAGAACCTGGCGATCGAGTTTGCCAAGGCGCACTTCGGCCTTCCCGACAACCTCTTCTAGGCCACCCCGGCGAGGGGCGAGCCGCGCTCAGCCGGAGCCGGAGAGCGTGGCCAGACGCGTCCGCCAGCGGGGCAGCACCTCGGGGTTGACCAGGTTGGCCGGCGGGTCGCCGCGCATCGCCTGGCGCACCGCCTCCACCGCCATGGCCACCCCGGTCGGCCCGGTCTCTTGGTTGTGGCCGATGCAGTGCGGGGTGAGGATGACCCGCTCCGGGTCGCAGGCCAGGAGGGGATTGCCCGGGTTGAGGGGCTCGGTCTCGAAGACGTCGATGGCAGCGCCGGCGAGGCGGCCGGAGGCGATCGCCTCGGCCAGCGCCGCCTCGTCGACGACGCCGCCCCGTGCGGTGTTGATCAGCACCGCGGAGGGTTTCATCAGGGCCAGCTCTCGGGCGCCGATCAGGTTCCGGGTCCTCTCGGTGAGGACCACGTGCAAGGAAACCACGTCGGAGGTGGCCAGCAGCTCGTCCAGCGGGGTCGAGCCCTCCACGTAGGGGTCGTGGAAACGCACCGGCACCTCCCAGCCCCGCAGGCGCTCCGCCACCGCCCGACCGATGCGACCGTAGCCGATCAACCCCACCTGGTGGCGCCAGAGCAGGCGTCCCGGTGCCTCTGGTCGCCACTTGCCCGAGCGCAGGGCCCGCTGCCGAGCCCCCAGCTCGTGGAGCAGCGCCACCATGAGCATGATCGTGGCCTCCGCCACCCCGATGACGTTCTCCGGCGCCGGGCAGTTGGCGACCGCGATCCCAAGCTCGGTGGCTGCGGCCACGTCGATGTTGTCCACGCCGATCACCCCGCTGACGACCAGCCGCAGCCGGGGTGCCGCCTCGAGCAGGGCGCGCGGGTAGCTCAGCGAGGGCATGGCGACGATGACGTCGGCCGGTCGGAACAGCTCCTGGAGCTCTGCCGCCGACCAGGGGTGGTCACGGCCACGCGGGGGGACCGGGACGACCTGGTGCCCGGCCGCGACCAGGCGCTCGGCCAAGGCCGGGAGGGCTGGGGATTCCGGGGGCACGCTCACCGTGCCGGTGGCGGGATCGGATCTGGCCATCGAAGGGGATTGTCGCAGGTCCCGGCGCCCCCTGGCTCCCGGTCGGGGCCCGGGCTCATGGGGCTTGGCTTCGGCCGTTGCGCGGTCGCCCCCATCGTCGCCTGGGGCCTGTCGGGGCGGATGCCGGACGCCCGGTGGTGAGACCCCCGCTGTCGACCCCGGCGATTCGCTCGGCGGTCGACCAGCACCCGGGCCACCTCGTTGTCCCCGATGCCCCAGCGCGGGCGGTGTCAGGACGCCCCCAGCCAGCGGTCGCTGGGGGCGCATGGTGGCTCTTGCCACGAGCGCGCCGGGGATCGCGGGCCAGGCGGTGGGCGAGCGCCGGCTCGCCCTTGCCGACGTGGCCGCGCCGCGAGCCCCGTGTCTCGAGCCGCTCGAGGGGGGCGTCGAAGGCGTCCCCCGAGGCCGGCCCCCGGAAGGGAGGGTAGGGCCATCAGCGCCGTGGACGGTCCCGGGGGCGTTCGCGCCTCCCGGGGGCGGGCGATGGAGATGGTCGTCTTCGCGCTCCTGGGCGCGCTGACCGCCTTCGGCCCGGTCTCGCACGACATGTACCTTCCCGCCCTGCCCCAGGTGGCCCATGACCTGCGGGTGCCCGAGGCCACGGTCCAGCTGACCCTCACCGCCTCGCTGATCGGCCTGGCCCTGGGGCAGGTGCTGGCCGGCCCGGTGAGCGACGCCCTCGGCCGGCGACGACCGCTCCTGTGGGGCCTGGTCGTCTACGTCGTTGCGGCCGGCCTCTGCGGGCTGGCTCCCTCCGCGTCGCTCCTGATCGGGGTTCGGGTGCTCCAGGGCGCCGGCGGAGCCGCCGGGGTGGTCATCGCCCGATCGATCGTCCGCGATCGCTCCACCGGCGCGGCGGCGGCGCGGTCCTTCTCCTTCCTCATGCTGATCTCGGGGCTCGCCCCGATCCTCGCCCCGCTCATCGGGGGCCAGGTCCTGCGCGTCGCCGACTGGCGGTTCATCTTCGTCCTCCAGGCCCTGTTCGGGATGGCGTTGCTGTTCGGCTCCTGGCGGTTGCTGGAGGAGACGCTACCGCCCGAGCGCCGACACCGGGGAGGGCTGCTCGGGACCTTGCTCGCCTTCCCCGCGCTCGCGCGAGACCGGCGCTTCGTCGGCCACGTGGCCGCGTGCGCCCTGGCCTTCGCGGCCATGTTCGCCTACATCGCGGGCGCGCCCTTCGTCTTCGAGCAGGGCTTCGGCTTCTCCCCACAGCGCTTCAGCCTGCTCTTCGCGATCAACGCCGTCGGGCTCACCGTCACCAGCCAGGTGAACGGGCTGCTCGTGGGGCGGCTCTCCGCCGCCCCCCTGCTCAGCGCTGGCTTGTCGGCGACCGCCGCCGGTGGCCTCGGCCTGGCGGTGGTGGGCCTGGGTGGCCACCCCGTCCCCTCCCTGACCGCGGCGGCGCTGTTCGTGGTCGTGTCCAGCCTTGGCCTCGTGCTTCCCAACGCGACCGCCCTCGCCCTGGCGACGCGTCCTGGAGCCACCGGCGCCGCCGCGGCCTTCCTCGGCGTCTCCCAGTACCTGGTGGGGGCGGCGGTCGCCCCTCTGGCGGGCTTGGACGTGGCTCACCCGGCCCGGTCCATGGCCGTGGCCGTCGCCATCCCTGCGATCGGCGCCCTCGTCACCCGGCTGGGGCTGGCCGGCGGCGGTCGGCCCCGGGGCCCTGCCTGAGGTGGCTCCGCCGCGGTGGCGAGGATCAGGAGGGCGGCCAGCGGGGCGAGGTGACGGGGGCGGTCTCCAGCGAGCGCCAGTCCTCTCGGGCCGGGGCAAAGACGTCGGCCACCACCGCTCCCTCCTCGCCGGCGACCGCGCGGTGCGGGATGGCGGAGGGGATGCGGTAGGTGTCGCCCGGCCCCAGCCGAGCCGTCTCGCCCCCCACGGTGAAGGTCAGCGAGCCTTGGATGACGAAGCCGACCTGCTCGTGATGGTGATGGTGCTCAGGGACCGCGGCCCCCGGGGCCAGCTCGACCAGGGCGACCGTGACCCGCTCGCCGTCGACGGTGCGGGCCAGCGCCCCCTCCCAGATGCGGCGAGGCACGATCGACCGCAGGCTCCCGAACGCGCTCATGGTCTCCACCTCCGTATCCGGCTGGCCAAGTGACCGCGGCCGCGCCGGGCCCCCGCTGACGGGGCGTGGGGCCGGTCGACGACGCGCCTCCCTCAGGGTAGCCAGAGCGAGGGAGGCCCGGGGCCGACCGGCCCCCGGGTCTCCCCGCCGACGAGCTAGAGCTCGCCGTAGACGACGCTCTTCTGCTCGGTGTACTGGTAGAAGGCTTCCAGCCCGTGCTCCTTGCCGAAGCCGGACTCCTTGGTCCCGCCGAAGGGCAGCTCGTCGTGCGCCACCTGGAGGGCGTTGACCCAGGTGTACCCGGCCTCCAGCTCCAGGACCGCCCGGTGCGCGGCCCTCATGCTCGAGGTCCAGATCGACGAGCCGAGCCCGAAGTTGGTGGCGTTGGCCCGGGCGATGCCCTCGTCGAGGTCCTTGATCCGCATCACCGGCAGCGCCGGCCCGAAGACCTCCTCGGTCACCATCCGGGAGTCGTCGGGCACGTCCACCAGGATGGTGGGGTTGATGAAGTGGCCCGACGCGTACTCGGGCCCCTCGGGGCGGCCTCCTCCGTACACGATCTTGGCGCCGCGCGCTACAGCGTCCTGGACCTGGGCCTCCACCTCTGCCCGCTGGTCCGCGGTGTGCATCGGGCCCATCCGCGTCGCCTGGTCGAGGCCGTGGCCGGGCTTCAGCCGCTTCGCCCGCTCGACCAGCCGCTCCAGGAGGGCGTCGAACACCCCCTCCTGGACGTAGAGGCGCTTGATGGCGAGGCAGGCCTGGCCGCAGTTGAAGAAGCGTCCGGTGGAGATGGCCTTGGCTGCGGCGTCGAGGTCGGCGTCGTTGAGCACGATGCAGGGGTCCGAGCCCCCCAGCTCCAGGGTCACCTTCTTCAGGTGCGGCGCCGCCGCCGCCATCACCCGTTTCCCGGTGGGGGTGGACCCGGTCAAGGCCACCTTGCGGATCAGGGGGTGGGTGACGATCGCCTCGCCGGTGGCGGGCCCTAAGACCACGTTGACCACGCCCTCTGGCAGCCCCCCCTCGATCAGGGCCTCGACGCACTTGAGCGTGGAGAGGGGGGTGGTGGTGGCGGGCTTCAGCACCACGCAGTTGCCGGCCGCGATCGAGGGCGCGATCTTGTTCGCCGCCAGGGTGAGGGGGAAGTTCCAGGGGACGATGGCCCCGGTCACCCCGATCGGCCGCCGGATCACCAGGCCGAAGGCGCCGGTGTCGGGCAAGGAGACGTACTCGCCGTGCACCTTGTCGGCCAGGTCCCCGAACCAGGCGATGTTCTCGCCGAAACGGCGGGCCTCGATCCTCGACTCGAGCAGCGTCTTGCCCTGCTCACGGGTCAGGATCGGGGCGATCTCGTCGACCTTGGAGAGCATGTGCTCGGCGGCTCGGTGCAGGATGCGCCGCCGCTCCGCGGCCGGCAGCCGGCCCCAGGTCCGCTGCGCCCTCTGGGCCGCCTTGGCCGCTCGGTCGACGTCCTCGGGGCCCCCCTTCGGGACCTCGTCCACGACCTCGCCGGTGGCGGGGTCCTTGACCTGATAGGTCTCGCCCGAGACGGCGCCCACGCGCTCGCCCTCGATGATCATCGTCGCCATGGCGTCGGCCCCCTTCGTGCTCGAAGATTGGCGATCTCGTGCCGATCGCGTACCGAATACGATATTGCAGAACGCCTGGCTATCGTCGCCAGACATGCAAGAGGTAAGGAGCGGCCGCACATGGCAGTCGAGCTACGAGTTGAGGGCCCGGTCGGCGTCATCGTCCTGAACCGCCCGCCGGCCAACAGCTACGACTACACGTTCCTGCGCGAGCTCGGGGCGGCCGTCGACGACGCCCGCTACGACGACCGGGTGCGAGCCGTGGTGGTGACCAGCGCCTCGGATCGCTTCTTTTCTGCCGGCGCCGACGTGGCCGCCTTCAAGGCGGGCTCCGCCAACCAGCGGGCGATGACCGCCCTGCTGGCCCATGAGGTCTTCCGGAAGCTGGAGCACACCCCCATGGTGTTCGTCGCCGCCATCTCGGGGCATGCGCTGGGAGGCGGGCTCGAGCTCGCCCTGGCCTGCGACCTCCGCTTCGCCGCCCGCGGCTCCTACCGCCTCGGTCTTCCCGAGGTCAACCTGGGCCTGTTCCCGGGCTCGGGCGGCACCCAGCGGCTCCCGCGGCTGGTGGGCCTCTCCCGAGGCCTGGACATGATCGTGAACGCGACCCAGCTCTCGCCCGAGGAGGCGCTGGCAGCCGGCGTGGTGGACCGCCTCTTCGACGACGCGGCCACGTGCCGCGAGGCCGCGATGGCCTACTGCCGGAAGCTGGCCGAGGGGCCGAGCGAGGCGATCGGGCGGGCCAAGGTGGCGGTCACGCTGGGCCATTCCGCCCCGCTCGACCTGGGGCTGGCCATCGAGCGTGAGGCCATCGCCCGGGTGTTCGTCTCAGAGGATGCCGCCGTCGGGATCGACGCCTTCGTGGGGAAGCGGGTGCCCGAGTTCAAAGGCCGCTGAGCCGGCGGGGCCGGCCGGCGGCCCGCGCTCCGGTGGTGCGCCCGCCCGAGGGGCGACCGACCCCACCGGGTGGGCGTGCGAGGGAGGGCTCGATCGTGTCAGCCTGTTCCTGGCGTGGCCGCCGCGTCCGGCGCCGTCGTCCGGGCGCCGACGCGGCGAGGGCGCAGCGGGAACCAGTGGGCCCGACCGGTCGGTGTGGCGACGGGGCCCGAGGAGGAGACGGCAACGATGCAGGTGGGCATGATCGGCCTGGGGCGCATGGGGGCCAACCTGGTGCGGCGGCTGCTCCGGGGCGGACACGAGTGTGTGGTCTACGACCGCAACCAGGAGGCGGTGGCGACGCTGGCGCGGGAGGGGGCGACCGGCGCCGCCTCCCTGGACGAGCTGGTGGGCAAGCTGACCAGGCCGCGGGCGGTGTGGCTGATGCTGCCCGCCGGCGTGACGGGGAGCGTGGTCGAGGAGCTGGCCAGGAAGCTGGAGGAGGACGACGTCCTCATCGACGGGGGCAACAGCTACTACCGAGATGACCTCGATCGCGCCGCGGCCCTGGAGCCTCGTGGCATCCACTACGTGGACTGCGGCACGAGCGGCGGGGTCTGGGGCCTCGAGCGAGGCTACTGCCTCATGATCGGCGGGGAGGAGGCGGTGGTGCGGCGCCTCGACCCGATCTTCCGCAGCATCGCCCCGGGGGTGGAGGCGGCGCCGCGGACCCCGGGACGCCATGGTGAGCCCTCGACGGCGGAGATGGGGTACCTCCACTGTGGCCCGCACGGGGCGGGCCACTTCGTGAAGATGGTCCACAACGGGATCGAGTACGGGCTGATGGCGGCCTACGCGGAGGGGTTGAACATCCTGCGCCACGCCGACGTGGGGCTGGCGGAGCAGGGGGTCGACGCCGAGACCGCCCCGCTTCGCGACCCGCGCTTCTACACCTACCGCTTCGATGTGCCCCAGATCGCCGAGGTCTGGCGACGGGGCAGTGTCGTGGCCTCGTGGCTGCTCGACCTCACCGCCGAGGCCCTGCTCGCCGACCCCGACCTCGGCTCCTTCGCCGGCCGCGTGGCTGACTCCGGGGAGGGGCGGTGGACCGCGCTGGCCGCGGTCGACGAGGGGGTCCCGGCGCCGGTGATCACGGCCGCGCTCTACGCGCGCTTTGCCTCGCGCGGGCGCGACGACTACGCCGACCGCCTGCTCTCGGCGATGCGGAAGCAGTTCGGGGGCCACGAGGAGCCCCGACGGCCATGAGCATCCGGAAGGGAGGGGCGGCCGACGCCATCGTCTTCTTCGGCGCCACCGGCGACCTGGCCCGCAAGAAGATCTTCCCGGCGCTGTATGCGATGGTCAAGCGCCGTGGCCTCGACATCCCGATCGTGGGGGTCGCCTTCTCGGGGTGGGACCTGGAGCGCCTCCGACAGCGGGCGCGCGAGAGCCTTGAGCAGTTCGGGGGCGGGATCGACGACGCGGTGGCGTTCGAGCGCCTGCTCTCTCTCCTCCGGTACGTCGACGGGGACTACCACGACCCCGGCACCTTCGGCCGGCTCCGGCGAGAGCTGGCCGAGGCCCGTCATCCGCTTCACTACCTCGCCATCCCCCCGGCCGCCTTCGAGACCGTGGTCCGTGGCCTCGCCGCGGCGGGCCTTGCCCGTCAGGCGCGCATCGTCGTGGAGAAGCCGTTCGGGAGGGACCTCGCCTCGGCCCGGGAGCTCAACCGGGTCATCCACACCGTCTTCCCGGAGCGCCAGGTCTTCCGCATCGACCACTTCCTGGCCAAGGAGCCGATCGAGAACATCCTCTACTTCCGCTTCGCCAACTCCTTCCTGGAGCCGATCTGGAACCGCAACTGCATCGCCTCGGTACAGATCACCATGGCGGAGGAGTTCGGGGTCGAGGGGCGAGGGGCCTTCTACGAGCAGGTCGGCTGCCTTCGGGACGTGGTCCAGAACCACCTCTTCCAGATCGTCGCCATCCTGGCCATGGAGCCGCCGGTGGGGCATGGGGTGGAGGCGCTCCGCGACGAGAAGGCGAAGGTCTTCCGGGCCATGCAGCCGCTCTCCCGCCGTGACCTGGTACGCGGGCAGTTCCAGGGCTACCGTGAGGAGCCCGGGGTGGCTCCCGACTCCGACGTGGAGACCTTCTGCGCCCTACGCCTCCACCTGCACAGCTGGCGCTGGCATGGCGTGCCCTTCTACCTGCGGGCGGGGAAGCGGCTGCCGGTCACCGCCACCGAGGTCCTGGTCGAGTTCAAGCGACCGCCGGCCCAGGTCTTCCCCGATGCCTGGCAACCGGCCGGGCGCGGCAACTATCTGCGCTTCCAGATCGCTCCTCGCTCCTCGATCGCGCTCGCGGCCCGCGTCAAGCGGCCCGGCAAGGAGTTCGTGGGCGAGCAGCGGGAGCTGTTCCTGAGCGAGGAGTGGCCCGAGCAGGAGCTCGACTACGAGCGGCTGCTCTCCGATGCGCTCGAGGGCAACCCGGCGCTGTTCGCGCGCGAGGACGCGGTCGAGGCCGCCTGGGAGGTGGTCGACCGGGTGCTCCGCGACCATCCGCCGGCCTTGCCCTACCGCCCCGGCACCTGGGGCCCGGCCGCGGCGGCCGACCTGATCCAGGGGCACGGGGCCTGGCACGATCCGAGCCACGGCTGAACCCACCGGCGCCCTCCCCGGGGCGGGCCAGGGGCCCGGCGCAACCGGGATCGAGGGGGGCGTCGGTGGGGCGGAGCCGGCCCCGCTGGGGACGCCGCCGGAGCATGCCGGGGCTGGGCGCCGCCTTGCCTCAGAGGCGGAAGAGCCGTTGGGCGTTCCCCCCCAGGATCGCCGAGCGCTCCTCGGCCGAGAGCCCGGGGAGCTGGCAGTCGAGGAGCTGGAGGGATCGCTCGTAGCCGGGCTCCTGGAGCACCCAGGGCGCATCGCTGCCCCACAGCAGCCGGTCCGCGGTGTAGGCGCGACGGAGGGCCTGGACCAGGGGGTCCAGGTCCCGATAGGGGTAGGGCTCCTCGCTGAGGGTGGCCTGCCCGCACAGGGCCACGTGCAGGCCGCGATGTCGAGCCAGGCCCACGACCTCGTCCAGGGCGCCCGCGAGCGGGATGGCTGGGCGCGGCATCCCATGGGGGCCGGCGCGCAGGGGGACGAGCGGGAAGCCGAGGTGGCCGAGGACGACCGTCAGGCCGGCCAGCCGCGAGAGCAGCCGGTCCAGGAGGCGAAGCTGGCCCCGAGGGCCGAGGAACCACGTCACCAGGCCGGCCTCGGCGATCTCGCCCAGGATCTCGTAGGCCGGCGTCTCCTCGGGGTCGGCGTCGGGCATCCCCAGCCAGTGGATGCGGATGCCGCGTATCCCCGGCTGGCTCGCCTTCGTGGCCAGCTCGTCCCGGGCGGTGGGGCGCCTGAGGTCGAGCGTGGACAGCCCGACCAGCCGGTCGGGGTAGGTGGCCAGGCACTCCAGGAGGTACTCGTCCTCGATGGAGAGCGCGGCCACGACCGCTCGCCCGACGCCGCTGGCGTCCATGGCCGCCAGCAGGTCCTCGGCCGTGGCCTCCCGGCCCGGGGGGTGGACCTCACTCACCGGCCGTGGGTAGCGCTGCGAGAAGCGGCGAAAGATCTGGGCGTAGGCGTCGACGATCAGCGTTCGGCCTCCGGGTGCGAGCTCGAGCGTTTCCACACGGTCTCGTCCATACGTACATACGTGAAAGGGAAGCGATCGGACGGCTGCCTTTGCGGCGGTGGATCGCGGCGGGCGAGGAGCCCCGCCTGCGCCCGCTAGAGGCGGAGCGCCATGGCGACGAGGTAGGCGGAGCGGTGGTCGACGCCGGGGCTCAAGGAAGGGGGCGGAGGGGCGGGGTGAGGACCGCGCACGAGGCTGGTCCCAGGCCAGCGCCGGCTCCCCACCTTGGCCAGCCTGCGCGGGTGCGGGCTCCGCTTGGCCACGGCCACCAGGCCATCCTGGGCGCGCGGCCCGGACGAGGGCTGGGGCGCAGGGGCATGGGCATCGCTCATGGCTCGGAGCGTAGTCGAGCCACGCCCAGGGCGTAAGTCCCTCGGCTGACGCCATGGGGTCGAGGCTCGTGGGGAGGGCGCCCCGGGCGGGGAGGCGCTCGGCCCCCTCTCGGCGGCCGTCCGGCGGCGCTCTTACACTTAGGTTCCTCATGCGTGAGCGACGCAGGTCGGCGGGGCTGTCCTTCCGTCGATCTCGGCAGCCAGCCGATCGAGCCCTGCTCTCGGACGGGCGCCACCAGGACGCGTGGCGGGTGCTGCGGTTCGTGTCCGAGTTCGTCGAAGGCTTCGAGGTGCTGGCTGAGATCGGGCCGGCGGTGACCTGCTTCGGGTCTGCCCGCCTCGACCGGGGGCATCCGACCTACGAGCAGGCCCGACAGGTGGGACGGGCCCTGGCCGAGCGCGGCTTCGCCGTCATCACCGGGGGCGGCCCGGGCTTGATGGAGGCGGTCAACCGCGGTTGCCACGAGGCCGGTGGCCTGTCGGTGGGCTGCAACATCGAGCTGCCCGAGGAGCAGCCCTTCAACGAGTACGTCGACGTCGGGATCGAGTTCCGACACTTCTTCGTCCGCAAGACCATGTTCGTGCGCTACGCGCGCGGCTTCGTCATCTTCCAGGGTGGGTTCGGCACCCTGGACGAGCTCTTCGAGGCCCTGACCCTGGCTCAGACCGGGAAGATCGACCACTTCCCGATCATCCTTTTCGGCAGCCGCTACTGGGATGGTCTGCTCGGCTGGCTGCGCGATCGGGCCCTGGCCGAGGGCATGATCTCCGTCGCCGACCTTCGGCTTCTGACCGTCACCGACGATCCCGAGGAGGCGGCCGAGCTGGCGGCCTCCTCGGGTCGCCCTGCGCTTGCCCCCAGGACCCCGCTCTCGTAGCGGCGCCCCCTGCCCTCCAGGGCTGGCCGGAGGGCTCCCGCCGTCGCCCGGGCCGAGCGCCGCGATCCCCGCGAGCGAGCTTGACGCGGAGGGATGACCGGTGGCCCGAGCCCGGCGGCGATCGAGACCGTGACCACCGGAGGCCCGCCCGCGGGGGGAGGCTCGTTGGCCCGGGGCACCGGGATGTCGCTGGTCAAGGCCCCGTTGCCGGCTCCCCCTTGGTGGGCTGGGAGGGAGGGTCGACCGCTCCCCGGGCGCGTCGCCGGCCTCGTGGAGCGACGGCCCGTCGCCTCCCGCCGCGACCCCGATGGCGGATGATTCGGACCATGCAGATCCCTGGACCTCTGATCGACGTGGACTGGCTGGCCGAGCACCTCACCGCTCCCTGGCTCCGCATCGTCGACTTCCGCTGGTACCTGGATGGGCGCTCGGGTCGGGCGGCGTACGCCTCCGGGCACCTGCCGGGGGCGGTCTTCGTCGACCTGGAGGAGGTCAGCGGTGCCAGGCCCAACGCCGGCCGCCATCCCCTGCCCGAGCCGGAGCAGTTCGCGCGCGCGATGCGGGCCGCGGGGGTGAACCGCGACACCACCGTGGTCGTGTATGACGACCAGGGCGGGATGGTGGCGGCGCGACTGTGGTGGATGCTGCGCTACTTCGGGCACGATGCCGTGGCGGTCCTGGACGGGGGCCTGCAGGCCTGGCGAGGGGAGCTCTCCACCGAGCCCGTGGCCCCGACCCCTGGCGACTTCGTCGTCGGTCAGCCGCGCCACTGGATGCAGCTCGACTACGAGGCGGTTCGGACGCTGCCGCCGGGGACGGTCCTGCTCGACGCCCGGGCGCCGGAGCGGTATCGGGGCGAGGTCGAGCCGATCGATCCTCGAGCCGGTCACATCCCCGGGGCGAGGAACGCCTATTGCCGGGACAACCTGGACGGTGACCTCCGCTTCAAGGCTGCCCCCGAGCTACGGGAGCGCTTCGCCCGGTTGGGGGTCGAGGCCGGCGCCGAGGTCGTGGCCTACTGCGGCTCGGGCGTGAGCGCCTGTCACGACCTGCTGGCCCTGGAGCTGGCCGGATTGCCGGGGGCGCGCCTCTACGTCGGCTCCTGGAGCGACTGGTCGGCTCGGCCCGACGCCCCGGTGGCGACGGGGGCCGAGCCGAGCTGAGGCGGCGGTCGCCCCTGCCGGGGCTCGTTTACGCTAGCGGCCATGTTGCTCCAGGGGAAGAAGCTGCTCATCACCGGCGTGCTCGACCGGAGAAGCATCGCCTACGCGGTCGCGGAGGAGGCGCAGCGGGCCGGGGCCGAGATCGTGCTCACCAGCTTCGGTCGGGTCATGAGCGTGACCCGCACGATGGCCAAGCGGCTGCCGGTGACGCCCGATGTGCTGGAGCTGGACGCCACCCGACCGGAGCAGGCGGTGGCCGTGGGCGAGGAGCTCCAGCGACGCTGGGGCCGCCTGGACGGGTGGGTCCACTCCATAGCCTTCGCGCCCGAGGACGCCTTGGGAGGACGCTTCCTGGCCACGCCCTGGGAGAGCGCGGCCGTGGCCTTGCGCGTGAGCGCCTTCTCGCTCAAGGACATCGCGGTGGGGCTGCTGCCGGTGATGCGCGAGCATGGTGGCGCCATCGTCGCTCTGGACTTCGACAACTCACGCCAGGCCTGGCCCTCCTACGACTGGATGGGGGTGAGCAAGGCCGCCCTGGTCGCCGTCGTCCGCTACCTGGCTCGGGACCTGGGGCGCTACCGCATCCGGGTCAACGCGGTGTCGGCGGGGCCGGTGCGCACCCTCGCCGCCAAGGGGGTGCCGGGCTTCAGCGAGATCGAGAGCGCCTGGGCGCGGCGGGCCCCGCTGGGCTGGGACGCGAGCGACCCCCGGCCGGTGGCGCGGACGGTGTGCGCGCTGCTCAGCGACTACCTGGCTGCCACCACCGGTGAGGTCGTCCATGCCGACGGCGGGCACCATGCCCTCGCCTACGAGGTCCCCTCATCGGAGCCCTGTTAGCGGCTGCGGGCGGCTCAGGCGTCGAAGCGCTCCGGTCCCAGCTGGGAGAGCTCCTCCCCGGCCTCGCCCGTGACGATGGCGTCGGCCAGCCACCGTGCCGTGGCCGGGGCGGCCTGCATGCCGATCGAGCCGTGGCCCCCGTGGACCCAGATGCCCTGGGGCGTGCGGCCGACGATCGGGCGTCCGTCCGGGGTCATGGGCCGGAGCCCGCTCCAGGCCGCCACCACCGGCACCTGGCCCAGGCCGGGAAGGCAGTGCAGCGCCCGCTGGGCGATCAGCCGGGGCATGTGGGCCCCCTCGACCGCGTCGCGGAGCGAGGGCGTGAGCGAGGTGCCGATCAGCGCCTCCCCGCTGGGCAGGGGGGCGATGGCGAGCGCGGACACCGCCGGCTCATCGCGCTCCGCCGAGGCCAGCTCCCTCAAGGTGAGCGGCCGGGCGAGGCGACCCAGCTGGTCCTGGCTCGGCCACGACATCTCCTCGACCACCCAGGGGATCGGCGTTGGTAGCCGCGCCGTGCGCAGCAGCCAGCCGCGCCCGGCGCTGATGGGCAGGCCCGGGACCAGGTCTCCCACCCACGGCCCCGCCGCCGCCACCACCACGTCGGCGGCCATGCGGCCGCGGTCGGTGAGGACCCCGTCGGGGAGGATCGAGGCCACCCGGGTGCCGGTCTCGATCCTGGCTCCCGCCTCACGGGCGGCCTCGGCGAAGGCGCGGGTTGCGGCTGCCGGGTCGAGCAGCCAGGACTCCGCGACCAGGACCCCGCCGGCGACGTCGGGGGCGAGGGCGGGCCAGTCGCGGCGGAGACGGCGGACGTCGAGGAGCTCGGCCTCGAGGCTGGCGTCCCGGAGCGCGAGTGCGTGCTGCTGGGCCAAGGTGAGCTGGGCGGGGTCGCGGGCCAGGAGGAGCTGGGGGCTACGCCGGAGCGCCAACGGCGCCAGCGCCTCCACCTCTCGGTAGACCTCGAGGGCCGTGCGCATCATGCGCAGCGCCCGGGGGTCGACCTGGTTCACCAAGAGCCCCATGTTCCGCCCCGAGGCGGCAGCGGCCAGCCAGCTTTGCTCGAAGACCACCACCCCCAGGCCCCGACGTGCCAGCTCGTAGGCGATCGTGCAACCGGCGATGCCTCCTCCGATGACCACGCAATCGCCAACGCGCGACAATGATGTCGGTTTGGACATCGGGCTCCTAGTCTATCCACGCCATACGCCGTTGGATCTCATCGGACCGTGGGAGGTGCTGGCTCGCATCCCGGACGCTCGGACCCATCTCATCTGGACACGGCCGGGTCCGGTGCAGGCCCAAGGCGGGATCGAGATCAGCGCCACGGTGTCCTTCGCCGAAGCCCCGCTCCTCGACGTGCTGGTGGTGCCGGGGGGGCCCGGCCAGCTCTCGCTCATGAAGCACACCTTGCTCATGGAGTACATCCGATCCTGCGCACAGACCGCGCAGTGGGTCGGTTCGGTCTGCACCGGGGCGCTGCTCCTGGCGCAGGCAGGTGTGCTCAGGGGCAGACGGGCGACGACTCACTGGATGGCCAGGGATGCGCTGCGAACGTTCGGGGTCGAGGTGGGCGAGGAGCGGGTCGTCTTCGACGGCAAGTTCGTCACCGCGGCTGGCGTGTCTGCGGGCATCGACCTCGCCCTCGAGCTGACACGTCGGCTGGCCGGCGACGACGTGGCCCGAGAGATCCAGCTCCAGATCGAGTACGACCCCGCGCCGCCCTTCGACTGCGGCTCGCCGGCGAAGGCACCGGCGGAGGTCGTGGCCCGGCTACGGCAGCGGGCCCGCCGGTACCGATGATGCAAGGCGGCCGTCCTTCAGTGATGGTCGGGGAGGCCAGGCACGGAGGTTAGAATCGGGTCAGTGCTGCGTACCAGGGGGTGGAGCCCTTGCGAGAGTGTCTCGTTATCTACGTCGATGCGGCACTCGACAGGAACGGCCGGGCCGGTTGTGGCCTGGCCGTTTTCGTTAGGGGCCGGGCCGTCTACACGGAGTCCTTTGGGCTCGCGCACGAGGGCGGATCCGCGCAGCTCGAGGCTCATGTGTGCGCTGCTGCGCTCGAGCTGGCGGCGGCAAGGTGGCCTTTGCATCGCGTGGTCGTGCGCACCGATTGCGCCCCGGTCGTGCGCAGCCGGTTGCCGACCAGCGAGACGTTTCGCGCGGCTCTGCACGAGGTACGGGAGCGGATCCGACGCGGACACCGCGTGGTTCGGTACGTGAGTCGAAAGGCGAACCCAGCCCACGAGCTCGCCCGGGCCGGGCTTCGCAACGTGGGCAAGCAGGGCGCCGCTGCGGCCGCCTGAGGGGATCGCTCGCCTCAGCCGAGGCTCGCTCCCGCCCGACGAGCAGCGTGGTAGGCGTCGAGGATGCTGTAGATCCAAAGCCCGAGGCCCCCGAGCTCAGTCGGGATCCCGAGCGCAGCGCCGATCATGGACAGGTCGAGATCGAGACCCACCAGCTCCATCACGCCCAGCGCGGCCATGATGCCGAGCCCCTTCCTGTACTCGCCGACGTAGAGGTGGCCGAGGCCGGGGACGATGCCGAGCAACGCCGCCAGCCACGGGCTCTTGCCGCTCGCCCGCCTCCAGGGTCGCCCCGCGGGGCGCGAGCCACAGGCACGACAGGTCGCGCCCGGATGCTCCAGCACCGTGCCGCAGGTGCCGCAGATGACATGGGAAGCCATGCCCCTTTCTTACCGCGCGGTGCTAGCCTGCCACACATGGACCTGAGCTTCACGCCGGAGGAGGAAGCCTTCCGGGCCGAGGTGAGGGCCTGGCTCGACGCGAACCTGCCCGAGGCCTGGCGCCACCGTGGCGTCGGTGGGTACCGCGAGGAGGACCAGGAGATCCAGCGGCGGTGGCAGCGGCGCCTCTACGAGGGCGGCTGGCTCACGCTGGCCTGGCCCCGCGAGCAGGGCGGTCGTGGTGCCACCCCGGTGATGTGCGCGATCTTCGACGAGGAGCTCGCGCGCGCTGGCGCGCCGCCGATCCTCGGGCGGCTCGGCGTGACCCTGCTCGCGCCGCTGCTCAGCGTGTACGGCAGCGAGTGGCAGAAGCGGACCTACGTGGAGAGGATCCTCTCCGGAGAGCTCGTCTTCTGCCAGGGGTTCAGCGAGCCCAACGCAGGCAGCGACCTGGCTGGCCTCCAGACGCGCGCCGAGCGCCGGGATGGGCGGTGGGTCATCACCGGTCAGAAGACCTGGTCGAGCGGTGCCCACCACGCTGACCGCAGCTTCCTCCTGGCCCGCACCGACCCGACCGCTCCTCCCCACCGGGGCATCGGCATGTTCTTGGTGGACATGCGCCAGCCGGGGGTGGAGGTGCGGCCGATCGTCCAGATGACGGGGGGCAGCGAGTTCTGCGAGATCTTCCTGTCCGGAGCCGTGGTCGAGGACCGTGACCTGGTCGGGGGCCCGACCGAGGGCTGGAAGATGGCCATGTCGACCTTCGGCTTCGAGCGCAGCGGCCTCGCCAACGCGTCCCGGTTCGAGCGTGCCGTGGAGGCGCTCGCCGACCTGGCGCGTCATCGGGGGGTGGGCGGCGACCCGGTGGTTCGCCAACGCGTGGCCCAGGCCAGGATCGAGGCCCATGTCTTCCGGCTCAACGGGCTCCGGACGTTGACCCGGGCCCAGCAAGGGCAGGTGCCGGGGCCCGAGGCCAGCCTGACCAAGCTGTACTGGAGCGAGATGGACAAGCGCATCCAGGAGACGGCCATCGCCGTCCAGGGACTCTACGGCGCCCTGGGGCCGAGGTCGGCCTGGGCCATCGAGGAGGGACGCTGGCAGCTGGCCTGGATGTGGTCCCAGGCCGAGACCATCTACGCCGGCTCCTCGGAGATCCAGCGCAACATCATCGCCGAGCGGGTGCTCGGCCTGCCGCGGGGACGATGAGCGCCGAGCGTGCCGCCAGCGTGGTCGAGCGCCTTCGGGCGCGCATCGGCCGGGAGGTGGCCGAGAGCGTGCACACGATCGAGGCGGGGCACGTCCGTCGCTTCTGCGAGGCGATCGGGGACGACGACCCCCGCTGGCGTGAGCAGGTGCCCCCGACCTTCGTCGTTGCCCTTGGCACGGAGACGCCCGAGCTCCCCGAGGCGCTGGAGCACGGTCGGGGCTGGCTCAACGGCGGCGACCGCTTTGAGTACCTGGAGCCGATCCGGATCGGTGACACCATCCGAGCCCGCAGCCGACTGGTGGACGCCTACGAGAAGCGGGGGCGCAGCGGCGACCTCCTCTTCTTGGTCTTCGAGACCGAGTACATCAACCAGCACGGCCGGGTCGCCGTGCGGTCCCGGGGCACGAGGATCCGACGATGAGCGGGCTCGAGCTTCGGCCCGGCCTCGAGCTGCCCGAGCGGGTCGAGCATCCCACCACTCGCCAGCTGGTCCAGTACGCCGGCGCCTCCGGCGACTTCTACGAGATCCATTACGACCAGGAGTTCGCGCGCGCCGCCGGGCTGCCTGGGGTCGTCCTGCACGGGCTCCTGAAGGCCGCCTTCCTGGCCCGGCTCGTCACCTCCTGGGCCGGTGATCGCGCCCGTCTCCGGGCCTTCGAGGTCAGCTACCGTGGCCTCGACCTCCCCGGCCGCCCTCTGCGCTGCCGGGGCGTGGTGAGGGGCGTCGAGGGGGGCGTGGCCGAGCTGGAGCTGTGGACCGAGGACGCGGAGGGACGTCGGACGACCCTGGGGAGCGCCACCCTGGAGCTCTTGGAGCCCGAGCGCGGCGGCCAGATCTGAGGGAGGGTACCGTGGCCATGCAACGGCACAACCTCGCCGACTACGAGGAGACCGTCAGGACCTTCCGGCTCGAGGTCCCTGAGCGCTTCAACTTCGCCCGCGACGTGGTGGGGCGATGGGCTCGGGACCCGGACAAGCTGGCCATGCTCTGGCTGGGGGAGGATGGGGTCGAGCGCAGGATCACCTTCCGCGCCTTCGACGAGCGCTCGGATCGGGTGGCGGCCGCGCTGCAGCGACTGGGCGTACAGCCCGGGGACCGGGTGATGGTCCAGCTGCCCCGGGTGCCGGAGTGGTGGGAGGTCCTCCTGGGGTGCTTCAAGGCTGGGGCGGTGGCGGTGCCGGGCACGGTCCTGCTCACGCCCAAGGACATCCACTACCGCACCACCATGGCCGAGGGCGTCGCCTACGTGACCGACGCCGAGGGGGCGGCCAAGGTGGACCAGGTCAGGGCGGAGTGCCCGTCGCTCCGGGTGTTGATCCAGGTCGGCGGGGAGCCGGGGCAGGGCTGGCGGGCCTACGAGGACGAGCTCGCCGCCGCTGGCGGGCCCCGCCCGGTGGAGACGGCGAGCGCCGACCCGGCCCTCATCTACTTCACCTCGGGCACGGTCGGGAACCCGAAGATGGTCCTCCACACCCACGCCTCCTATCCGATCGGCCACGTGATCACCGGCCGCTTCTGGCTGGACCTGCGGCCCGACGACCTGCACTTCAACCTCGCCGAGACGGGTTGGGCGAAGGCCGCGTGGTCGTCGCTCTTCGGGCCCTGGAACATGGGGGCGGCCCTGTTCGTGGAGGACGCGCGCGGCCGGTTCAACGCCGCCCAGACGCTGGACGTGCTCGAGCGCTACCCGATCACGACCTTCTGCGCCCCGCCCACGGCCTACCGGATGCTGGTGCTCGAGGACCTGTCTCGACGCCGCTTCCCCTCGCTCCGCTGGTGCGTGGGCGCGGGCGAGCCGTTGAACCCGGAGGTGATCGAGAGCTGGCAGCGCGCCACCGGGCTGGTCATCCGGGACGGCTATGGGCAAACGGAGACCGTGCTGCTCTGCGGCAACTTCCCCACCCTCGAGGTGCGGCCCGGCTCGATGGGGCGCCCCTCGCCGGGGTTCACCGTGGCGGTGATCGACGAGGAGGGTCAGCCGCTGCCGCCCGGTGCCGAGGGGGACATCGCGGTTCGGATGCGCCCGGAGCGCCCGGTGGGGCTGTTCCGGGAGTACTGGCGGAACCCAGCCGCGACCGCCGCCTGTCAGCGCGGCGACTGGTACGTGACCGGCGACCGGGCCGTGGTCGACGAGGACGGCTACCTGTGGTTCGTTGGCCGTGCCGATGACGTGATCATCTCGGCCGGCTACCGGATCGGTCCCTTCGAGGTCGAGAGCGCGCTGGTCGAGCATCCGGCGGTGGCCGAGGCGGCCGTGGTGGGGAAGGCCGACCCGGTGCGGGGCACGATCGTGAAGGCGTTCGTCGTCCTGGCCCCCGGCCAGGTGGGCTCGGAGGCGCTGACCCGTGAGCTCCAAGAGCACGTGCGCCGGGTCACCGCCCCCTACAAGTACCCCCGGGAGATCGAGTACGTGGGCGAGCTGCCGAAGACCATCAGCGGCAAGATCCGCCGGGTGGAGCTCCGAGCCCGTGGCTAGCGGGGCCGGGGTCGTCAGCCGTGGGCGGCGCCGGCGGGCTCGAGGTCAGCCGTGGCGCCATCCCCCCGGCGCGGCAAGGTCAGCCCGAGCACGGTCAGGGCTGCCGCCCCCACCATCATGAGCCAGAAGGGGCTGGTGGTCGCGTGGGTGTGGTCGAGGAGGAGCCCACCCATGAGAGGGCCGACGAAGGAGATGGCGTACCCGACGGTCAGCACCACGGCGGCGTAGGCGGCCACCTGCCCGGGCCGTGCGAACAGGGCCGGCAGGGCGGTGGCGCCAAGGAACGACATCGCCGTGCCCATCCCGAGTGCCGTCGCCCAGAGCCAGGCCTGGCCGACGAGGCCGAGGGCGAAGCCGGTGGTGCCGAGCACGGTCAGGAGGCCAGCCCCGGCGTAGAAGGCCCGGGATCGGGCCCAGGGCCAGCGCACCCCCATCAGGATCGTGCCCGCAAGAAGGGTGCCGAGGCTCAGCAGGAGCATGATCAGCGAGAGCTCGCCCGGCCCGGCGTGTCGCAGCTCGAAGGGGATCCAGGAGGCGGAGCCGTAGAAGACCAGGCTCTGGGAGCCGAAGAGGCCGGCCACGTGCCAGGCGGTCCGATCGCTCAGGGCGCCCCCGAGGCCGGTCGGCTCCGGGTCGTGCCCGGTCCCCAGGTTGGGCGCGGCGAGCAGCCAGACCAGCCCGACCAGCAGGGCCACCGTCGACCAGATCACGAAGGTGCCGCGCCAGCCGCTCAGCGTCTCGAGCTCGGCGGTGAGGGCGGACCCGCAGAGCCCGCCGGCGCCCAGGGCGGTGCTGAAGACGGTGCTGGCCTGCTGGATGCGGTGCGGGAACCAGAGCCGGACCACGACACTCATGGCTGGCTGGGCCACCGCCACGCATAGCGCCATCAGGGCGCTGAAGACGTACAGGGCGGCCGGCTCGGGAGGCGCCAGACGCAGCAGCGCCGTGACCCCGAGGCCGAAGGTGGAGAGGCCGACGACAGATCGGGCCCCGTAGCGGTTGATGAGGAAGGCGCCGGGAACCGCCGCCAACCCCAGGCAGAGCACCGGGAGGGAGGTCAGGGCGCCGGCCTGGGTGAAGCTGAGGTGGAGGTCGTTGCGCAGCGCCGGGAGCACCGGCGGCACCCCCAGCACCACCGACCGCAGCTGGAAGCCGACGGCCGCGATCAGCGTCACGGCGACCAGGGCGCGACGGCCGGTCATCACGATCGTCCCAACGCCGGTAGGGGGGCAGGGCCCATCAACGCTCGGGGCGGAGGTGGCGCCCCCGCCAGCAGCGGGACGGCGGCGGCCAGAGCCAGGGGCACGCTCGTAGGGTAGCCGGCCCTCGAGGGACGGCGCGCCGGGGCTTCTCCCATTGCGCCGGTGCAGTGCGCTACCCTGTCCGGCGTTGCCTGCGCTGGTCGAGCTCATCGGCGCCACCCACCACTACGAGGACGTGGTGGCGGTCGATGACGTGCACATGGCCCTACGACCTGGGGAGCTGG